>CAZPPM010000020.1:12524-34811 GCA_964588445.1 uncultured Citrobacter sp. | reverse complement strand
CCATGCAGGATGAAATATTTCCGGACAAAGAACATTTTGGAAGAATATTTAGAAACAATGCCCGCATAAGTGCGATGGGCATTACGCAAATTGCTGCCGTCATGGGGCCATGTGTAGCTGGCGGCGCTTACCTCCCCATTATGAGTGATGAAACATTGATAGTAGAAGGCAATGGTTCTATTTACCTGGCAGGGCCTTACCTTGTAAAAGCAGCTATTGGTGAAGAGGTAGATCATGAAACATTAGGTGGAGCTGTTACTCATACTGAAATAAGTGGCATTGCAGATTACAAATTTAAAACGGAACAAGCCTGCATGGATCATATCAAAAAAATGATGAGCATGCTGGGTGAAAAAACCAAAGCCGGGTTTGATCGTATTGCTTCTACCCCACCGGCAAAAAAAACAGAAGATATCTACGGCTTATTTCCTACAGATGGCAAGCCGTACGACATTGTAGATATTATTGAATGTATTGTAGATAATTCTTCTTTTGAACAATTTAAAGAAGAGTACGGTAAAACCATTGTGTGTGGTTATGGCCGTATAGATGGTTGGGCTGTAGGTATAGTGGCGAATCAGCGTAAAATTGTTAAAAGCAAAAAAGGAGAAATGCAGATGGGTGGTGTTATCTATAACGATAGTGCCGATAAAGCCGCCCGTTTTATTTTGAATTGCAATCAAAAAAAGATACCGCTTGTTTTCTTACAGGACGTAACTGGTTTTATGGTAGGAAGTCGCAGTGAGCATGCCGGTATCATCAAAGACGGCGCTAAACTAGTAAATGCTGTTGCTAATTCTGTAGTTCCTAAGATTACGATTATCATAGGTAACTCTTTTGGTGCAGGCAATTATGCGATGTGCGGCAAAGCGTATGACCCTCGCTTTATCTATGCATGGCCTACGGCAAAAATTGCTGTGATGAGTGGGGAGTCTGCAGCCAAAACATTATTGCAAATAGAAGTAGCTTCCAAAAAAGCAAAAGGTGAAACATTAGATGCACAGGCAGAGAAAGCGTTATTTGATACGATTAAGAATCGTTATGATGAGCAAACCTCTCCTTACTATGCTGCCGCCCGCCTGTGGGTAGATGCTATTATTGATCCACAGGAAACAAGAAAGGTAATTGCAGAAGGTATCACTGCTGCCAATCATAACCCGGATGTTACTGAATTGAAATCCGGTGTATGGCAGGTATAAATAGTTACAAGTTCTATAACAATTTGCTATCCTTGTAAATAAATGAAGGAAGTCTAACTATCTCTGAATATTTTTACTTCTTATCAGAAGACGAAACAAGCATGTCGCAGCAAATTACTATTTATACTGATGGTTCTTCAAGAGGCAATCCCGGACCCGGTGGATACGGCGTAGTGCTTATGAGCGGCCCTCATCGTAAAGAACTCTCGCAAGGGTATAAGCACACCACCAATAATAGAATGGAAATCATGGGAGTTATTGCCGGACTAAAAGCTTTAAAAAAAGATAAGCAACAAGTTGTTGTTTATTCGGATAGTCAATATGTCGTTAACGCCATAGAAAAAGGCTGGTTGAACACCTGGATTAAAGCTAACTTTAAGGGAGATAAAAAAAATCCCGATCTATGGAAAGAGCTTTATTTTCTTTTACAAAAACACCAAGTGCGTTTTCAATGGATAAAGGGGCATGCCGACAACCCTTTTAATAACCGATGCGATGAACTCGCCACCGCTGCTGCAGATGGCACTAACCTACTTGACGATACAGGCTTTTCTGGAAATAAAGCTGGCGTGTACTAATCAACATTTCTTTTGAATAGCGATAACAAACATACAGTATGCTCCTGGAGTGGTGGAAAAGATAGCTGTTTTGCTCTTTTACAATCAATGCAAGAAGGTTATGAACCAAAAGTATTGTTGAATGTATTAAATGAAGACGGAAAAATATCCCGATCGCACGGCATACCGGCAGCCATCCTTCAACAACAAGCCGCCGCTATAGGAATACCTATTCATCTTATCAGCAGCTCTTGGGAAGAATATGAAAAACGTTTTGGAACTGCATTACTCAATTTAAAAGAACGCTACGATCTCAATTATGCTGTATTTGGCGATATCGATTTACAGGCTCACCGTGATTGGGAAGAAAAAGTATGTGAAAAAGCCGGGCTATCCGCAATACTACCCCTCTGGCAGCAAGACAGAAAACAATTGGTACTCAAAATGCTGGAGAATGGCATGGAAACAATAATTGTAAGCTGCAATGAGAAAATGGGATCTGGTTTTATAGGGCGCACTCTTACCCCCTCCCTGTTAGATGAATTAGAATACTTAGCAATTGATGCCTGCGGTGAAAATGGCGAATACCATACACTTGTAGTAAACTGCCCCTTATTCAACCAAAGAGTAGACGTAAAACTAAAAGGTATGCGGCAACATAGCAATTACTGGTTTGCTTTGTTCTAAAATCAGCTTTTATATACAAAAGAAAATACCGCTTAATTTGACGCAAGTGTAACAGCGGCCCTCTTACGCATGATAAAGTTGTACAATACTACTATCATGGGTAAAAAAATCAATGTAGCTATTAGTGCATTTCTATAAAAAGGTAAGCCCGCGATATAACATTGTATTAATCCATCAAATGTTTTAGGGTACATTGTTTTTTGCATCAACCATACACTAAAATTAGAGATTAAAAAGAAAGCTGTAGGAGCTATAAGAATTCCCCCCGTAATGCTTTTTAGACTCTTCCCTTTTAACCACCACCCAATCAATGTTACAGAAAGCAGCAAGAGATAAGAGAGCCATTGACCGGAATAAATACCCGCATAAGGAAAGTGCCCCGTCATAAACAATAGATGAATAATAACATCACTTACCAGCAGCGCAATCAGCGGCAGTAAAAAAGAAAATTTTCGCTGGGGTATCGTCATGCCGGCAAATAATGCAATCGCCAATACCGGTGAAAAACCCGACATAGTTATATCGGGACCAAAGTAAAATTTACAGGCTGTTGCCAATAAGGCCAGCAATGCTGTAAATAAGATTAGCTTAAAAGTATTATTCATCACTTATTTAAATCAAACACAAAACTAACTAATTTCATTGTAACAGCCTATCCCGCTACCGGTGCCGATGCCCTGTACACAATGGTTGTGTCAAATGCCTTGATATTGACATGCTGTCCGGCTACAACGAATATGGATTCTCCACTGGCGACACGTAACTTTTCATCACCTGTACTTACCCTGGCACTACCTTCCACCACCAGCAGTATTTCACCCGTAGCAGTTGTAACAGAATAGCTCTCGTCTTTATTCAATTCAATACGGCTTAGCTGAAACTCTGCTGCCGGAGTTACAAAAACGGTTTCGCTTCTACTCTCCTTTTCACCTCGCAATACTTCTGCAACAGTAGGTTCAAACTTTATATGCTTCATCAACTGCTCTACATCTACATGCTTTGTTGTTAAGCCTCCTCTCAACACATTATCGGAGTTGGCCATTATTTCTGCATTCTGCCCCTCTAGGTAAGCATGTGGCAATCCTTCAGGCTGATAAACAGCATTCCCTTTCTTTACATTTAAGAGATTAAAAAAGTAAATAGAAAAAATACCTCTGTCTATATCATCTCCCTGATTGAAAGTAACTGCGGCTCGTGCAGCCCAGAAATCTTCTTTGTGCCTTGTCAGCTTTCCTTCGTGATACAAAGGCACTATCCGATCCAATAGAGGTTGCAGCATTTCATTCACTTCTTCCTGCGGAATATCCATTACATATTGATACAACCCCTCATAGCCATCTTCCTGAAATACTTCAAGCAACGGCTCCAATTCTTCCACTTTGGCAAGGATCGCTTCCATTTTTTCCTGAGGCTTAAAACCATGCAATAGCCAAAAATCACTCAATGCCACCATTAGCTCAGGTTTGTGATTTTTATCTTTATAATTACGATTAGATGCGTCTTTTTTTATACCCGCTGCTTCCTCCGCATCAAATCCTTTTGCTGCTTCTTCTTTGGAAGGATGAACCTGTATAGAAAGCATATCCCGTACATCCAATACTTTGAATAAATAAGGTAAGCTGCCAAATGTTTTATTTATATATGCACCCAAAACCGCTTCTTTATCTCCTGCTATCAACTTATCAAGTGACTGCTCTTCATCTCCTACTGTAGCCGAAGCAGCAGGATGCACACCCATCCAGTATTCTGCAAAGGGCTTATTTTCTTCATTACTTATATCAAGCAGGTTGGGGATATATTCGTAACCGCCCCAAGAATAGTGTTGAATCTTACCTGTTAAAGGATACATTTTGTTCGTCAATGCCACGCTTTTTGTATTTTAGAATGGTAAAGATAAGTGATGGCTCTACATAACCAAATTGGGAAACAAGGAGAAAGCTTAGCCGTTGGCTTTTTGTTGAAAAAAGGTTATGAAATTCTACATCGGAACTGGCGCTACTCTCATTATGAGATTGATATTATCGCCGTGCGAGAAAAAAAGCTACATATTATAGAAGTCAAGGCCCGCAACTATTCTCCTTTTGGCTACCCGGAAGATAGTGTATCCCGAAAAAAATTTAAGTACCTGCAAAAAGCTGCTGATGAATTTTTGCAGCACAACCACGATTATAAATGGCTTCAGTACGACATCTTATCCATCACATTATATAAGGATAAAGAACCCGAATTTTTCTTGTTAGAAGATGTATTTCTCTAAGCAATCTACACCCGCTCCATCATTTTCTCCACAAGCTTATAAGTTGCCGGACAGTATTCTACATTCTGATGATGTATATGTACATATTCTTTAAACTTCTTGGATAAATGAGGAAAGCCTGCGCAGTCATCGGGGCGCACACTATAGATACTGCATTTATTATCTTTCAAATTTAGAAACTGGCAGGGTTCTGTTTTATTTAACCAATCCCTATCTCCGCCCTTTTCTTTGCGCAGCCATTTGTTTTGAAACTCTTCTACTGTTTGATTAAAATGTGCCGCTATTCTTTTCATATCACTTTGCGAAAAAGTGGGGGTCATCGTCTTGCAGCAGTTGGCACAGCTCAGGCAGTCGGTCTCAGCCCACACTTCTTTTTCCAATTGGTTGATTTTGGCATCCAACCCTATATGTCTTTTTTTGGCAAAACGGGTAAGAAAAAGCCGCATTTTTCTTTTTTCCTGCCGGGCTTTTTGCTTAAAGGATCGCAGACTAAAAGGTTTCAATTTGTTCATATGCCTAAGATAAGCCACAAACCTATCGTAAAATTCTTACTATCGAAAAAACCACAAGTGGTTTCACTTAAAAAAAATCCAGCTTTCTTATTACTTTTCGGCTCTACCAATATCCCTTATCGTGAAAATTCTCTTATCCCTTGCACTAGCCACCTTATTAGCAGTACCATTATATGCACAACTGGCCACTGATACTTCTATTAAATTAGTGGCCCAAAAGGAAAATGTAATAACAGCCAACACTATTCTTAAAATAGAAAACCTTGGTAAAAACATTAATTCTGATTTAGCGGAATTACGCCCTACCATATCAGCCGACGGCAACTTGCTATTTTTTATTTGTGAAAACCATCCTGCCAATACTAAGTATAGATCTATCAGCAATTCGCAGGACATCTGGTTTTCTGAAAGAGATAGTATGGGAAAATGGAGCGAAGCAATACACTTAGGCTATCCACTCAATACGGCTTTCTATAACGCTGTGTATTGGATATCGCCTGATAATAACCGTATCCTCCTAAGGGGAGCTTTTATCGAAGGAGCCTATCAAACAAAAGGGGTAAGCATGAGCTACCTGGACAAAAGGGGCGCTTGGACACCTCCCAATATGTTGAAGATTATCAACTACTACAAATATGATCGGGGACATGAATCTGGCGCTACTATGGCACATGATGGGCAAACGCTTTTATTTTATATGTCTGAAGAAAAAGGGGGATATAATAATGACTTGTATGTTTCTTTTTTACGAGAAGATGGTTTTTGGACCGAGCCGAAAAGTCTGGGTAAGAAAATAAATCTGCCTAAGCACAACGAAATGACCCCTTACCTGGCTCCCGATGGAGTGACTTTATATTTCAGCAGCGACCGCCCTGGTGGATTAGGCAGCAATGATATCTGGATGACTAAACGCCTGGATAAAACCTGGCAAAAATGGAGTGACCCTGTCAATCTGGGAAGCCCTATTAATACAGAAGATTGGGATGCTTTTTTTACATTGGATGCCGGCGGAGAATATGCCTATTTTACCAGTAGCAAGGATGGATACGGTGAAAGTGATATTGTACGCATCCAATTATTGGAACAGGAAAAACCAGATCCTGTTGTCATTGTAAAAGGTAATGTATATAATAAGAAGACAAACGAACCACTAAGCGCTTCCTTACTTTATGAAATACTGCCTGACGGTGAAATAGCGGGTAATGCTATTTCAAATCCCGCAGACGGCGCTTTTAAGATTGTTTTGCCTTACGATAAAAACTATCTTATACGAGCAACAGCCGATAAGTTTTTTGCACAATCCGAGAACCTAAACCTTGATTCATTGGTAAAAGCCGGCTATCAGGAAATTCAGAAAGACCTTTATCTAGTTCCTATTGAAATAGGGCAGGTTGTGCGACTCAATAATGTATTTTTTGATTTTGATAAATGGGATTTGCGGGCAGAATCTAGCTTGGAACTCGACAGAGTCGTGAAACTATTAAAAGAGAACCCCTCTATTGTCATTGAAATGAGCGCTCATACGGATAGTCGCGGCTCCGATGAGTACAACTTTAAATTGAGTGATAACCGAGCCCGATCGGTTCTGGAATATATTCTTTTAAAAGGAATAGACCCATCCCGTATTAGCTCCAAAGGATATGGTGAATCCAAACCTGTTGCAACCAACGATACCGATGAGGGAAGGCAGCTCAACCGGAGAGTGGAATTTACTATATTGAAAAATTAATATTCAAAACTCTATCAGTAATAATTTGTTAAAACCCTCTATGACTATTTATAGGTAATAGTTATTGCACCATTACATTTTTTATGAAAAGGCGATGACCTTCCGATGTTTTTGCGATTAGTAATAAACTAATTATTAGTCTCAAATAACTTCACATGAAAAAAACAACATTCGCAGCACTTTTTTTTCTTGCCACTTTAGCCATTAGTTGCAGTAAAGGGAAAACTGACACAGGCGGCGCTCCTCCTCCTCCGCCAAGTGGTGCTCAAAAAGATATAGAATCAATAGATAAAGCTATACAGGGTTTTATGACTACCTATAACGTACCTGGCGTTTCGATAGCTATTACCAAACAGGAAAAACTCGTTTATCTCAAGTCTTACGGTAAAATGTCGACATCGGATAATACTCCAATTACAAATAACAGTCTTTTTCGGCTGGCAAGTGTATCCAAAACCATTACCGGTATTGGTATTATGAAATTACTGGAAGCCAATAAGCTTACCTTGGATTCAAAAGTATTTGGTACCGGAAGTATTTTAGGAAATGATTACCCTTCTACAAAACTCAACACGGTAAGTGACTTAACTGTACGCCACCTGCTGCATCATACCAGTAATATATGGCCGAATGATGTTACCGATGTGATGTTCCAACACCCAACTTACAATAATTCTCAACTTATTAGGTGGACACTGGATAATCAAAACGGTACCGCTACGCGTGGTGTACACAAGTATTCCAACTTTGGCTACTTCCTGCTAGGGCGTATTATTGAAAAATTATCGGGTAAAACCTACGAACAATACTTGAAAGACGAGGTATTGACTCCCTGTGGAATTACAACTATGCAAATAGCAGGTAATACACTCAGCGACCGCAAAGCCAACGAGGTATTATATAATGGGCAAGCTGGAGAAAATCCTTACATCTATCGTATGGATAGGCTCGATGCTGCCGGCGGCTGGATAGCCAGTGCAAAAGACCTAGCCAAACTAATTGTAAAAGTGGATGGGTTTAATGGCAAAGCAGATATCTTAAAACCTGCGACTATTACCACTATGGTAACCCGTTCCGTTCCCGCCTCCAATTATGCCTGTGGCTGGGGTGTAAATGATGCAAATAACTGGTGGCATATGGGAAGCTTACCGGGAACATCTACCCTTATAGTGCGTACCGCTAAAGGTTTTAACTGGGTAATACTTACTAATTCACGTGTAAATGGTAATCCATACCTGGCTGCCCTTGACGGCTTATTATGGCCTGCCATTAATAATAGTGCTACCCCTTGGCAAGATATTGATCAGTTTTAGTTTCCACACTCATCTTCTTGTAACGAAAGGGCTCTTCAGAGAGCCCTTTCGTTATTTACAAAACTTACTTTATATCTTTTCTATCATCAGCTTGACGAGCTTTTCAAAATCTTCAGTAAACCTATAGTACATCGCCCCTGATTCTTTTGTCAACTCTATATAATCCGCCAGAAAGTAAAGAGCATCTTTTTCGAGGCTTTTTTTAAAATAACCGTCGCCATGTTTTTTTATTAAAGCTTTCATTATCTCCTTCCCTACATAATAGGCCGGATTATTCCAGTTCCAGTCAAAAAAGATCCCGTAAAGATTGCCAAAATTCATCAAGCCTGGGTTTTGATAAGCGTCCAGCAGCATTCGCTCAAATAAATAGAATACCTGGTCGTGCCGGTATATATTTACCCTTTCCTGATCAGCCTCCCGTTTCAGATAAAGACTTTGATCGGCCAAGGCTGCACCATCAGCAAAATATTGTGCTGAACCTTCTAAATAAAGATGCCTAATAAGATAATAAGGCGCTTCAAAAGCTATGTTGAGCATTGCAAGCTTATCCATGACCGGCTCGTAAGCATATGCAAGAAATTGGACATTATGAAATAACTCATGCTTAGCGGTAAGCCAAATGGCGGTCAAATCATTCTTATAAAAATGTAACCCTACATAAAAAGAAAGAGGATCCTTAGGAAAAGCAAAACCGGCAGAATGACTACCCATGAGCCCGTAAAGTGTAATATTAGCCAATCTTCCCTCCGGAAGATACCAACCCAATTCGGCCGTCAAAGAAGCAATGGCGCTATCCTTTTTCTGCTCCAATTGAGTTATCAGGTTTTTCATGTCGGGCAACTGGCTGGCAATAGTTTCGAATTGTAACTTTTTTTCATTGGCCGTTAGCAGCTCGCCGTTTATTACTTTTTTGTAAAGTGGCACGTAAGGTTTCGGGAGCGAGATTTAACTTCTGAATAATTGCCTGAGTGCCGGGTAACAGTAACCAAGCCGCTAATTCCTTTTCACTAACTGCCTTGTTCTCCAAAAGCCGGATGGTTTCCCAAGCATTGCTCAGGTCAACTTTTATCGACAATCGATCCTTGGGTATGCTCGGCGATTGGGCATGGGATACAAAGAAACTAACGAAACCAAATACTACTATCCCTGATATTCTATTCCTATTATTTCCAAATAAGCTTCAAAGCTAGTAGCCCTAAAACCTGGAATTAGGAGCAATATGCAAACAGTCGATTTTTTGAGTAAATGGTTTTATCACTGAACAGAACCTCTTGTTTTCAATCAAAAGGAGTCAACCTCCGAGCAAACAAATACATAATTTAAATAATTCAAAATTTATTTAAACTAATTATATCAATAAACACAATAATAAATTAATAATCAATTATTTTTACAATAAAACAACAAACACCATAGCAATATCAAGAATACCCTGTTTAGTTCACTATTTTTTGACAAAATATTGAAGTAAAAATATTATTAAAATCATATAATATTATATAAATCATTTAATTAACTGAATATTAAAATACTATAAAAATTAGTTACTTTTTTGTTTGTAAGAAAGGATGGAGTGCTACTTATTTTAGTTAAGAAAATGTTCCTATAAAAGCCCGGCACCTGCATTTTTCTTATTAGCTGACTAGAATCTAGCAGCCAGTATAACTTACTACCACCTACCCTTTTTTGAACTAGGCAATGGCAATTTTCTGATCGCCAAGAAAACCAATTACGCTAACGGCTCTGGCATTGTTTAGAAAAAGTTAATCCAAGCAAACGTGGCGTACCTTTATGGAGCAAGTATCGTCTGCCTATAAAATCGTTTAGTTTGAAAAAAGTTATACTTATTGCTCTGGGATTAATGGTTGGACTGGCGGGTTATAGCCAGTCAGTTGATAGCATCTTTTTTCATTTGTACACAGACAGTCTGAAAAAAGGCACCCACAATTATATCAACGTAGACGGGAAACTTTCGAATGGAAGATGGATGCCGCTTACGTCCAAAGACCTGAATTTTACGGCTTCCTCCTGCCGTTTTGAGGGCAATGAATTGGTGATTCCTGGCAATTTTTCTGAAGAATTTGTTATTGTAAAAGCTGTACTAAAATCGAAACCATCTGTATGGATCGAAAGAAAAATATGGATAAAAAAGATAGAAGAAAATGAACAGCTACCCACCGCTGAGGAAGTTATCAAAAGAAAACCAGCTAGGAAAAAGAACTAAAAAGCGGGCTTCTTTAGAGACCCCGCAATACTTATTATAGACCGTTTACCCACAAAAAAACCGGGCTCAATTGAACCCGGTTTTGCTATTTTAAGCGTTTTCTTATGCTGTTTTTTTCGCATCTTCCAAAAATTTGGCTAATCCAATATCCGTCAACGGATGTTTTAAAAGCCCCAAAATAGAATCCAGCGGGCAAGTACACACATCGGCTCCCGCCTCAGCACACCTCACAATATGCAATGCGTTCCGGATAGAAGCCGCCAATATTTCTGTTTTAAAGCCCTGTACAGAGTAAATATGAGATATTTGCGAGATTAACTCAATACCATCCCAGTTGCTATCATCTATACGGCCTATAAATGGAGAAAGGTAAGTTGCTCCCGCCTTAGCCGCCAGAATAGCCTGTCCTGCAGAAAACACCAGCGTACAATTGGTACGTATACCATTATCTGTAAACCATTTAATTGCTTTGATGCCATCTTTTATCATGGGCACTTTTACAACAATATTGGGATGTATCGCCGCTAACTCCTTTCCTTCCTCTATAATTGCATTAAATTCAGTAGAAATTACCTCTGCGCTGATATCTCCATCTACCAGCTCGCATATTGTTTTGTAATGATTTAATACAGCTTCTTTTCCTTTTATACCTTCCTTCGCCATCAAAGAAGGATTGGTGGTTACACCATCCAATATCCCTAATGCATTTGCCTCTTTAATCTGATCCAAATTAGCTGTATCAATAAAAAATTTCATAATGATAAATTCAAAAGTTGGTAACCCTTTTGCGTATTTCTGATTATTTATTTGCAAAAGGGAAAAAAAGGCAGGCTCCTCACATCGCACCGCTACAACCGCTTATCCTTGCTGCCTTCCGACCCTGGGGAGGTTCAGCAGGAGCTGGTCGTGTAAGACCTGCCGCCGCAAAAGTAAAGCTTTACGAGTGATTCAAAAAGTTTATCCTGTAAATTATCTGCCGTAAGAATTTACGTTGGCATAACCTATTAGTTCATCTGCTCTCGCTCCAAATGGGCGGAAATAGATTAATACCATATAATCATTCTCCGTATTGTTAAAATTCCCTTCGGTATTTTCGAAAGAAAACCGATTTCCCGATCTTTTACCGATATCCATGGAGAAATAAGCATAGTTATAATACCCTTGCTTCAAGTAAAGTGTTTTTTCATACACGCCTTTTTCGGCATTGAATTCCATACGTGCATTTTCATCTGGCAGGTAGTTAGTAAGCTCGCCATACAAGTATAAATCCTTGCCCGGATAAGCTTGTCCACCCGGTGGCATAAAAGAAAAATGAACGTAACCATAATCGCTTTGCCAAAAAGGATTGTTACCGTCCGCATTTTCTATAGTGTACAAGCCATTAATATCTTTATAATACAGGTAAACCTGTTGCCTCCTTTCTGTTTCTGTTTTTACATAAATATCTGTGCGACTTCCTTTATCCTCTATTTTAGCGACCCTATCTCCCATTAATCGCATACTTCTTAAGTCTAACCAGCGCCATTCTCTTCCAGACGGAAAACTGATGGCTTCATCATTGTATTCAAAATAATTTCCCCGGTAAATAGTAGGCTTATCAACAAGTACAGCCGTAGGCCAGCTATAATTCTGTAATACCACCAATTTCAAATCCTGCGGAGACATGACATTTATTCGAGCCGCAGCCGTGTTTACATTTACCTGTATCCGTTGATCAGATAAAAATAATTCAGAGCTAAAAGGCTGGCGTAACAAGGCTGCGACAGAAACCTTATTATCTATCACTAAAAACCTCTTGGTAAAATAAAGATTAGCCGTATCGTTATTAACAAACACTTTCAAAAGATAATTTCCAGATTTGACCGGTACAGAACTACGGTCGGGTAAAGATGCCTGGTAGTGGGTATATCGTATGTTAGCAATAGAAGAGTTTCGATAGTTTGTAATACGCGTATTTTGAAAGCCCCGTATGTAATCGATCGTAAATAGATTGGAGGGAGTCCAGTCAGCATTACAATGTTGGAAAGTATAGTAATAGTTTTTTACATCCCCATCCAAATCGTCAAAGTGTAATTCCAACTGCTGGTTACTTCCTAGATTTAAAACCGGATAAGATAAAGGGTTACCGGTTTGGTAAAGCTTAACAGAATGAATAGCAGGCTGCACTATACCATCAACAACCTGTCCATATCCTTTCAGCAAAGGCATTAACATGAATAATAGCAGTACTTTCTTCATTTTTACTCTTTTAAGGATGCTCTTAGGATGCAAAAAACGGACAAATAAGGGATTTAATATCTTTAGCGCTTACTTTTGTTGGTAAGTATTACTTTCTAAGACAAATTAACGAATTTGAAGGTTGCAGCTTTTATTGCAGATCGTATTGCTTTTAATCAGCAGCGGTCCTTTTCACGGTTTATCATCCGGTTATCTGTTAGTGCGACTATTATTAGTGTAGCAGTTATGATAATCACACTGGCTTTTGCCAATGGGTTTCAGGAAAAAGTAGGAGAAAAAGTATTTAGCTTCTGGGGGCATATACGTATTCAGGAAAAGCAACCTTACAAAGCCCTTATTGCCGAGGAAATACCTATAGAAAAAGATGATTCGTTGGTCGCAATTATCAAGCAAATCCCTTCTATCGAAAGTGTATCAGCATTTGCTACCAAGTATGCTTTTCTAAAAACCAAATCGGATTTGGAAGGCATATTATTGAAAGGTATTGATAGCACTTACAATTTCAAGCATTTCGACCAATTTGTCAGAGAAGGAAGGCAAATCAGCTTTAATGATAGTACCTATAGCCGGGAAATTATGCTTTCAGAATACACGGCTCGCCAATTGAATATCCAGGTAAACGATCGTATTATGATCTATTTTACCCGACCCGACGGCTCTCCAAGACCCGATCGTCTTACTGTTACCGGTATTTATAAAACAGGTATAGAAGAGTATGATAAAACTTTTGCAATCGGTGATCTGGCACTTCTTCGCCGACTGAATGATTGGGACTCGCTAGATATTGGAGGTTATGAAATTTTCCTTACCGATTATAAAAAAATTGCTGCCATTACCGACGAAATATATGAATTGGAGAATTTCCCTTTAACCTGGGACACTCAAGGTGCGCAGGACATTGCACCCAATATTTTTGACTGGCTTAAAATGCAGAATACAACCAGAAATGTGCTAATCGGTTTTATGATTGTAGTTGCCGTCATTAACCTGATTACCTGCTTAATTATACTTGTACTTGAAAGAGTAAAAATGATTGGTATTTTAAAGGCACTGGGAGCAACAGACTGGTTAATTCAAAAAATTTTTTTACGCCATTCATTTATTATAACAGTCATTGGAGTGCTTGCCGGCCTTTTGGTAAGCCTTGGGATACTTTATCTACAGCAAGCTACTGGCTTTATTAAGTTACAAGAAGATGCTTACTATTTACGGGAAGCGGCTGTTAAAATTGTTTGGTGGCAGGTTGCCCTTGTATGTATAGGCACTTTAGTGGTAAGCTTTCTAATACTAATGATTCCTTCTTTTCTGGTAAAAAAGATAAACCCTGTAAAGGCAATACGTTTCAACTAAAAGCTTATTCTTAATAAGCATTTTTTTCACCTCTCACCATATTGTAAGCAGTAAGTAGGATGATTCTCATATCCAGCCAAAGGCTCCAGTTCTCCAAGTACCACAAGTCATACTCTACCCTTCCGTGAATATCTTCTACTTTCTTTATTTCACCTCTATACCCATGTATTTGTGCCCACCCCGTAATACCTGGTTTTAGAAAATGGCGAATCATATAGTGATTAATTAAACGAGAGTAATCATCCGTATGGCGTATCATATGTGGCCTTGGGCCTACAATACTCATGTCGCCTATCCATACATTAAAAAACTGTGGCAACTCGTCGATACTGGACTTACGTAAAAAACTTCCCAATTTCGTAATACGGGCATCGTGTTTTGTGGCTTGTTTTTCATTAGCATCTTTATTCACTTTCATACTTCGAAACTTCAAGCAATTAAAAACTTTTCCATCCTTGCCGCTACGTTGCTGCACAAAAAATATAGGTCCCCTGGATTCCAGCCATATAAGTAATCCTATTAGGGGAACCAACCACGAAAGCAATAATAAAATAACCAATGAACTAAAAACGACATCAAAAAAGCGTTTTTTTATACGATTACCAATATCCTCTAAAGGTTCTTTACGCAACGAAAGAACAGGCATATCATAAATATAATCGACATGCACAGGCTTACGTATAAAATGGGTAATATCGGGAACAATCTTGAACCTTATTAGTGATTGCTCCGCCTGGTTCATGAGTTTATATAAAGAAACTTCCTGCTCTGGAGCAATGGTAGAAAATATTTCTGTCACATTATGCTCTTTCGAAATTTCCAAAGCTTCCTGCGGCTTACAAAGAATAGGATAATTTGTTAGCTCATTTACAACTTCATCATGTTCACAAAATCCAACAATTTCAGTTCTAATAGGCTCTTGCTCCAAATATTCAACCAGCTTTTTAGCTCTATCGTTATAACCAATGATCAAGACACGTCTTCCTACATAGCGTTTGCTTTGAAAAAAATAGTATAAGGCCAAATGAAGAAACCTGTTTAGTAGCAAGCTCACGAGAAAAGAAACTACTATGCTTATAATAAATAAACGGGAGAGCTCTGCTTCTTTATTAAAAAAGAAATATAGCATCTCCAAAGCGAGAAAATAAGCATAGGCCGTCATCGTGCGTCTAGAAAATCGCTCAAATGAGTGAATATCACTATCCCTATAAATTCCTACCAACCAGCTACTTACGATCCAGGCAAAATTAGAAAAGAAGAAAAACAGTAAGTACTCTACCTCGTTATTTAGCGTCAAGCCAAAAACATAATGACAAACTAAGAATACAATATTTAAGACTGCCAAATCAAGCAATACAAATATTATACGCAGTAAGTTAGATAATCGGCGATCCATTTGCGACTAGGCAATTTTTGTAAAAAAGTACTATCCTTAGCGTAAAGCTATCAATTAGAAAGCACAAAGTCAAATACTTACATGTTTCCTAAATAGAATTGACAGGGAATACTTTAGCCAAGTAGATTAACCTACACTCGCTTTTGTAGATGACAGTGCAAAATACTCAGACTCAAAACGTGGTTGTGGAATATTAATGCTTGCAACAAGGGAATAGCCCAAACTGGGTAAATTAATCTTTACCTCGTTTGTTTTAATTTCTAAAATATTTCCCTCCCACATCATTAAGGGGCCATTTAGTATTTTTATTGGCTCGCTTGGCCTAACTTCCGTTTTTTCAACACGAATATTCTCATACTCATTCAGAAACTGTTTCATAACTGAAATTTCCTCACCACAAATATTTGCAGGCTCATTTTTCCAATGTACAAAACTAAGAATGGTATCAAGTGCGGTAACTTTTACCCGATCCTCATTATGTATGTAGACAAAAATATAAGAAGGGAAGAGAGCGGGGCTTTTACGCCGATCAGTCTTGACAGACTTTACTTCAGGGTAAAAGTATTCAATTCCTTTTTTTGCAAGTTGTTTTAAAGTTTTCTTTTCGTGACCTTGCCTGATATAAACTGCATACCAATTTTTTTCGATCTGCACAGCAATAAGTTTTGATTTTAGAAGAACAGATTAAAGCTTCTCGAGGGATAATGATATTCTTTGCTGGCAATTAACAAGGGATTTGGATAATTATATCTTTCTATTCACCTTTAAAAGGAGAAATCAAAGTTGCCACTAATTAGATAGGTAAGAATTCAACAAATATTGGAAGGCGGGATTTTAATAGGAATCTACAGATTATTTCCAAAGATAAAGCTGTTTTCAATAACCAAAATGTTCTTTCGTGTTCTTTTTCAATTAATTTGAAAAAGACAACTATTTAATTGTCAATTATTTTGCTTTTAGACGGCAGTAAATTAATATTCAAATTCCTTGAAGAGCACTTTGCTTTTCTTGAAGGTTATTCTATAAAGTTTATTATAAACAGTCTCGTCTAAATCCTTCTCAATAAGTGTTTTCCCTGACAAAGCATTCACAAGATCATCCACAGTATTGGAATGTCCCACAATTAATACATTTCCCTTTTTTAATCCTTTTATCCTCGACACAACTGAGTGTAAAGAATCACCTCGTGGTGAATACAACTGTATTGGAAGATTTTTTTGCAACGCTACAGGATTAACCGTTTGCTTGGTTCGCTTGTAGTCCGTACTAAAAACATGTAGAATGTTTTTTTGCTTGAGTCTCTTGGCTAAGTGCATGGCCCGCTGCTCTCCTTTTTCAGACAAAGGTAAATCCATTGCCTCCTGCCTTGTTTTAGCAACTTCTGCGGGTTGCTTCTCAGCATGACGTACAATATAATACTGCTGCTTACAGGAGTAGAAACTAAATACCAAAGCAATTAAACCTAATAGTAACGTTATATTTTTAAACATTGTGAAAATAACAATTATAGCAAGTTTTATTTCAACAGAAACTGCTTAAAGAAAAATAGTGCTACACCCATTACTAATCGACCAGCTCCAATCCCCATTCTTTTCCTTTTTTAACAGCCGGCACCCCTTCCGTAATCCATTTAGCCGGTTTTTCATCTTTTAGCAACCAATCAAAAAATTGCTGTTCTCTTACTTGAATATCTTTCCTGTTTTTTCGCTGAACAAGATTGTGCGCTTCTCCATTATAATTAAGCATCCAAGTTGGTTTCCCTAACCTGCGCAAGCCCGTAAACAATTCAATGCCTTGATACCAGGGAACTGCACCATCATTGTCATTTGCCATAATAACCAGCGGTGTTTTAACTTTTGGCAGATGAAATAAAGGAGAACTTTCAATATACAGTTCTGGCTTTTCCCAAAGTGTGGCTCCTATACGACTTTGTGTTTTTTCATATTGAAACTGTCTGTTCATTCCGCTTTCCCAACGTATACCTCCATAAGCACTCGTCATGTTGGAAACAGGAGCGCCAGCCCAAGCCGCTTTAAACATATCTGTCATAGCAATAATCTGCGCTACTTGTATTCCTCCCCAGCTTTGTCCTTGTATACCTATATTTTTTGCATCTACCCAACTATGCTTTGTTAAATCTTTAGCAGCACTTACTATATAATCATATGCGCTTTTAGCTGGGTGTCCTATGGTATAGCTAATATCAGGAGCAAAAACAATATACCCCCTGCTAACAAAAAATGAAATATTTAGTCTACTGGGTGTAGGGGCAGGAGCGATATATCCATGAAGGCCGTCCGACAATTTTTCATAAAAATAAAGTATAACAGGATATTTATTAGAAGCATTGAAGTTATCAGGCTTATATAATATCCCTTCCGATGTCTTACCGGAAAATGTTTTCCATTTATACAATTCAGCAGTACCCCATATATAATCACGTTGTTGAGGGTTTATAAATGAAAGTTGCTTTTCGGCTGCCGTGTTATCAGTTGCGCTGTTGTACCCTTTTATATATAGATCCGGAGACTTTACGTAGGTCTCTTTTGTATAAAGGTAAATGTCTTTATCTTTTGCCTTTCTTATCTGCCCGATACTATAGGCCGAATCCGGACTAATAGCTTTATAGGAATACACCCCTTCCTGCATGATGTACTCTCCAAAACCTGCGTTTTTATTTTTTTTGTCAAATTTTCGGAATAATAATCTTTGTCCTTCTTTGATATACCGCTCCTCCGGATCTGTTGCTACATAGCGATATTCTACTCTAGTATCTCTGCCAGTTATAAAAAGAGATGGGGCTTTTTTGCCTAATGGATCTACTTGCCATACTCCATACCGGTCATATATAAAAACAGCATCTTCTTTTTCATTCCAACGCATTACGCCATAAGGCGAAGGCTCGGATGGCGAATCATGCTCTTCGTCGTATAAAGATACCTTTATCTTAGAAGTGATATTCCGAATAGGCTCTCCTTCACTATAAGCAAAATAGTTTTTCTCCTTAAAATCATACCATAAAACATACTTTCCGGAAGGAGAAATATAAGCAGGAGATATCATTCCATTCACCTCTTTCTTAATCAATTTCCTTGACCCATCTGCTACACTAATCATATAAATATCTTTGAGTGTGTTACCAGTCCATTGACTTTCTACTCTTCTGCCAAAATCAGTTACACCCAATACATAATCTCCATTGCCTTCATTAACGGGCCATACCGAGGAAATTTCCTCATCTGCCAATTGTTCAAATTTGTTATCCTCCAAGTGATAAACAGAGAGATAGTTTTGCTCACTATCTCTTTTAAGACGACTTAGCTGAACGGTTTGCAAATAATCCTCCTTGTAATGCCATATATCAAGCTTAACAAGATCCATTTCCACAAGTGTTGTGTCTTTTGCAGGGGCAATTGGTGCTACACCAAAAAAGAGTCGCTTACCATTTTTACTAAAACTTAAATTCCCATACTCACTTACATCCATCCCCAGCCGTAATCCTACAGTATTTTTATCTATCAGCATTGTTGCGCTATCCATCCCATCCTTATAATACCATAGCTTATAAAACTTCTGTAAATCCTTAGGCTTTGCATCTCGTTCTGCGACAAAGGCCAATTGCGCTCCATCATCCGACAAGGTAATTTTTTTAAAACTGTTGCCTCCGGTAAGTATAGAACTTTTCTTTTTTTGTACCACATCGTATAATACTACAGCCGGCTTACTAAGCGAATCTTTTGGATTCTTTGAAAACTCCAGCAAAAGCTTGTTTCCTTTTTTATTAAACTGATATTCCAATACAAAAGGGAAAGTTATTTCTTCACCTGTTGCAAGATTCCTTAGTAAAAGATCTGTTCCTTCAGCAGCACCTCTTCCTCCAGTATCTTCTTCATCAGCATCATCCAGTAATGCTAAACCATACTCATCAACATCCTCGTCTTTATTTTTCTTGCTCTTCTTCTTTTTAGGTATATTATCTATAACTACTTGTAGTGAGTCAATAATTCGGGTAAGGCTATCTGCAATTTTGCTATTATCAGGTACCGCTTTATTCCCCTTAGAGGGCGGCGGAATAACTTTCTCCATATGATAGGCTACCCAATTTTGTCCTTCATCGGGTAGTTTATAGCCTTTAACTAATGGCTTTTTCCATATATCACTTTTACCCAGTTCAACAATTGCCAACGTATCTTTTGGCATTTCATCGGGCTTCTTTTTCTTAATTCTTGCTTCGCGTGTAGCTGCATAAAAAGGCCTGATGCGAAAAACAACAAAACGACTGTCCTCTGTGATAACAGCATTGTAACCTCTTGGCACTATTGTACGCAGTAATGTACTTGTAGATTGAATAACCAGTTCATTATCCCCTTCTTGTACATTCACACTATAGACAGCCCAGTTCCCATCATTACTAATAATCCGCTCGCCAATGTTTTGCCATCCATCATATACAGAATGATCTAAAGGCTTGCGCTGAGCTACTGAGCATATCGTTATTACAAGAAAAAAAGCAGTCACAATTGTTTTCACGATCAATAATTTATTAATCCTTAAAGATAAGCTTCGCAAAGGATTTAGCTTTCTTTAGAGGAAAAATGGTTAATAAAACGAAGGCTTCTTTTTGCGAGCCTGCCAAAGGAGAATCACCATATGGATAAAAAGCACTGCCATAATAATGGCAAAACCAAGATAAAAGCCAAAGCCCAACATCTTATTCTCACCATATACGGCAAAGGCAAGCAAGATACCGTAGATAGGCTCCAGATTATAGGTAAGATTAACGGTAAAAGCGGATAATTTCTTCAGTGCATTCGAGGAAAGCTGAAATGCCCATACAGAACAAAACCAGGATAACACTAACAACCAACCTACGTCTTCCCAGCTCGGTAGAATTGAAGAAGAAGAAAACCAACTCAGATAAAAGGGTAAAGCAATAGATAAAAAGACGAAACCGCCAGTCTGTTGCCATACAAGCATCGTCTCTACATTAATTCTTTGAAGAAATCCACGATTGTAAATTGGGAAAAGGCTCCCTAGAAAAGCGGATACTAGCCCGAGAATTATTCCTGTTTTATAGGTTGTATCAAAATGAAATATTAAAGAGATAGCTACAATGGTGATTATTCCAAAAAGCAACTCCAGCCGCTTGATGCTTGTTTTAAAAATAAGCGGCTCCATTATTGCCGTAAAAAAACCAATAGAAGAAAAACACACCAACGCAATGGAGACATTGGAATATTTTATGGATCCATAAAAGGTAACCCAATGTAGCGCTGCGATACAACCTACACCAGCTATCTTAAAGATTTCGCTTTTCTTAATGCGCACAATTTTCTTTTGCACACTAAACAATAACCACATTGTAGCGGCTGTGAGCAAGAGACGATACCATACAATCAGTCCTTCGTTTAAAGTAATAAGCTTTCCTAAAATACCAGTAAACCCTGCCAGAAAAACAGCCAGATGAAGCTGAAGAAAAGCTTTTTTCATGTATGAAACTATAATAACTAAAAGAAAATGGAAGATAAAGAAGAGAGGGGAATTCTATTCTATAACGAACGAACATTATTTTCCTGATGTAACAATGTCTGTATGCGAAACGTGGTTAGATAGCAGGCTGCCATTGTTTTTTACTCTTTTGCGATAATTGGTAAACCAACTATACCAACGAAGCTTCAATACACCTAAAATGCCTTCTTTCACAATACCTTTATTCATCTTAGATACGCCATAAGCTCTATCCTGAAAAACAATAGGCACTTCTTTTATTTTAAATCCTAATTTCCAAACAGCAAACTTCATCTCTATCTGAAAAGCATACCCTGTAAAATGTATTTCATCCAGATTAATGGCATCCAATACCTCACTTCTATAACATACAAACCCGGCAGTACTATCCTTAACGGGCATCCATGTAATTATCCTTGTGTATAGAGACGCGCCTCTTGATAACAAAATTCTATTCTTTGGCCAGTTTACCACACCACCCCCCTTAACATAACGCGAACCGACTGCTAACCCCGCCCCTTCCTGCTTACAAGCATCATACAACCGCCTAAGATCTTGGGGATTGTGAGAAAAGTCCGCATCCATCTCAAAAACAAACTTATAATTATTGGCTAAAGCCCACCTAAATCCTAGTATATAAGCAGTGCCCAAACCAAGTTTACCTGTTCTTTCTTGTAAGAAAAGTTGGCCAGAAAATTTATGTTGTAAATCTTTTACAATCTGAGCTGTGTTATCTGGAGAGTTATCGTCTATAATCAATACGTGGAAACCTTCACGCAAATTGAATATTGCATGTAGAATATTACTAATATTCTCCCGCTCATTATAAGTGGGTATGATCACTATTTTTTCCAAAGCCCTGAAAATATGTTACGAATTTACACAAAAACAACCTGAGTCGCCTGTTAAATTTATAACAGATAACTAACACCAAATCATGCTTTCTTGAGCATCGTGCGGGTATATATTTCTGTTAGTTTTTGTTTGGTATGCTGCGGGAAATCGCCCTTCATCATCCAGTCATAGTATTGAGGCTCAGACTTTAACACCTCCGCCACCGAGCGGCCTTTGAACTTTCCAAAGTTAAAAATCTCTACTCCGTTCTCCATTATAAACCTGCGGGCAAAATCCACAATTACATCTTCCCCAATGGCTTTTATGATGGAATCAGGGGTAGTCCCCAACTCCGGATATCGTTCAATTTGAGCTTCTAGTATTTCGTACGTAGCAGCGGCATCTGCCTCGGCGCTATGAGCATCTTCCAGCACTTTACCACAATAAAACTTATACGCTGCAGTAAGAGTCCTTTGTTCTAGC
>CAZPPM010000020.1:0-12514 GCA_964588445.1 uncultured Citrobacter sp. | reverse complement strand
TCTAGCTGGTGAAATATTTTTTGCACATCTACAAGTCTCCTACCCTTCATATCAAATTCAACCCCCACACGCAAGAACTCTTCCATCAACAGAGGAACATCAAATCGGTTACTATTATACCCTGCAATATCACAGCCATCAAGCATCTGCTTTAATTCCTGTGCCACCTGCTTAAAAGTAGGCGCATCTTTCACCATTTCATCTGTAATGCCATGAAATTGAGAGGAAGATGGAGGAATAGGCATCTCCGGATTAATGAGTTTTCGTTTTACACTCTTGCTTCTGTCGGGCAGTATTTTGACAATAGCAATTTCAATAATACGGTCGGCACCAAGATTGACTCCGGTTGTTTCTAAATCAATGAAAGCAAGAGGCTTTTGAAGGCTAAGCATCAGACAATAGTTTCACTTAAATAATAATAGGACGTAAAGTTAACTCTTTGTCTTCTTAAAAACATGACTTGCAATGCTCAAAAGAGCTTTTTTAGCCTTGGCACTGTATATTTTAGAGATTTAAATACACTATCAGCACAACTATTGCGTTATTATATCTCAAAACAATACTATGAAAGTAAGATATGCTGTAGTTTTTTTACTTGCTGGTTTTTTTCTTTTTTCATCCTGCTCTTCTTCGAGAAAGTCAGGTTGCCCTACCAGTCCAAATGGAAACTATAAATTTCGCGGATAATCTAGCAAAAACCTTTTGTATTAATAAAGTTCACTAATGCAGCTGCATTTTTCAGCTTCAACTTTTTAAGGATATTGTAGCGATGTACTTCTACCGTTTTTAAAGAAATATCCAGTTCAATTGAAATCTCTTTTGAAGACAGGCCATCTCTTATCAGCTTAATAATATCAATTTCTCGCCGCGAGAGATTATTCATATCGGCACCGTTTTCAGAATTTTCTTCCAACTCCTGCTGTGCCAGAATATTTTTTATCTCTTCGCAAATATATTTTTTCCCATTTTGCACTTCCAATATCGCAGTAATCATTTCATCCTTGGAAGAATTTTTTGTTACATACCCCATCGCCCCTAACTGCATCATACGTTTTGTATAAGCAGGCATACTATGCATGGACACACCTATTACTTTGGTTTCCGGACTATTCTTTTGAATCATGCGTGTAGCATCAAAGCCATTAAGCGGGCTCATATTTACATCCATCAACACCACATCTGGAGACATATCCTTTGTCATTACAATAGCTTCGTCTCCAGAGCTTGTTTCACCTATTACAGAGAAACGATGATCACTATTCAAGACAAACGACCAAGATTCTCTAATAAGTTTATGGTCGTCAACTAAAAGAATTTTTATTGGTTCCATAAGTTATAGTGGCTTAAAAGGTCAGGTAATACGTTAAAGTCCTTATATAAAAGTAGGTTTTTTCTAATATGTCTTATTGTTTTTTTTAATATAAAATATCACTAAGTGATTACCCTTATTGTTATTTATTCACTTTTTTGAATCGAACTATGCCCCCAGCAGTTACCCATCTGCGAGGCATTACGGAGCCTAGCAAATCACTATATTTTTTGTTGGCAATGTTATCAACCTGAATAAATAAACTGGCTTTATCTTTTAAAAACCTGATTGCAATCTTTCCATTCACTACAAAATACTCTGGAGACAATGTTGCATTAATACCAGCGGCCTGTTGCGCCATCCGCTGCTTATAAATTCCATTGAAGCCTATCACAAAGCGTTTTACATTATACTCAATAAAAAAATTTGTCAAAAACCTGGCATGCGATGCGATATAGAATGAATGTATACCTACTGGCACCTTACTACGCATCCACAACAATCCGCTTCCGGCATAGAGTGAAGAATGTTCTGTCAATTTTTTATTGAATTGTATATCTACCTCCACCCCTGTTGTATTTACAGATGCTATGTTTTGCGCTAATGCATAATTACTTCCCGCTACCAGATTATCTTTTCTAGGCATTTCAGCATAAGGTGTCGTAACCCAGTCTATCACATTTTTTTGCCTTCGTTGAAAAAAAGACGAAGAAACCTTGACTGCCTTAGAGTGAATATAATCAACACCTGCTTCATAACTAAAAGAAGTCTCTGCTATCAATAAAGGATTTCCTATACTGCCACTTGTTACTATTGTTTTATTATAATTGTTATACCTCTCGGTAAAATCAGCATCCCGTATAGTTTTTCCGGCAGATGCTCTTACTTGCCATTTTGCTAATTTGTAAGACAGGTTGAGCTGCGGTACAATTTCCTCACCCGATAAATTATTCCAATCCAATCGAAGAGCCGGGCTAATAAGAAGGTTCTTGATCATTTGATAATGGCCCACCAAAAAAATAGCACCTTGCCCTAGCTGGTGATTCCCCCTATCATTGGAAACGATAGTTTTACTTATTACTTGAAAACCGCTTACAAGGGATATCGTATTTGAAACTCGCCATTCATCAGAAAAAGTAGACTGAAATAACTTACTGCTATTTTTATTTGCCGTTGCACTTTTATTATACAGGTAATTATCCTCGACATGCTTGTATCCTATATCAACTTTTACTTTGTGCCGAGCTGCAGTATAGGATAGCCTGGCCTGCGTCCATACACTGGTAACTTTCTCCGATGCAGTATCGCTTACAAAAGTTGTATAAAAGTTTTGTGCACCAAAATCCCTTTGATCATAACTTGCTCTTACAGCCACCTGCCATTTGTCTGACAAATACTGGGACATAGATAGCGATGCTGTTGTGTTATACAAAAAACCTCCTGTTCCTCTTTGCGGTTGTCCACTAGTGTGATTTAGTAAAACACCCCCTCCAACAGCTGATCTGTTTTTTTGATAAAATGCACCGACATTACAATTCAGAAAATTATACTCCCCTGCAGCAAGCTGCCCATTGATAGCTAATTTCTCTTCTGTTTTTTGCCTTGCGGCAAATGATTTTGTAATTACCTGTATTACACCTCCTACGGCCTCCGATCCATAAATAGCCGATGAAGCTCCTTTCAATACCTCTACCCGATCAATCTCTGCAGGAGAAATAGGTATATAACTATTAAAATGTCCTGTATTAGGATCATTTAATCTTACACCGTCTAATAATATTAATACTTGTTGAAAGGTACCTCCTCTTAATACAATGTCACTTTGGCTTCCCATAGGCCCTCGCATTTGTACTTCTACACCAGGCAAAAAACGAAGTAACTCATCAATTGAATTTACTGGTAGCGCAGAAAATGAATCGCCATTAAACACTACCAGATTTCTTCCGCTTTCGGATATTTTTTTTGATTGTACTGAAGCTGTTACTGTTACCGGATCTAAGTCAATTTCTCTTTCTTGTGCCACGGAAGTCAGGCTGGTGGAAAGAATAAAGAGAACTATACTTTTCTTCATTTAAACTATTATAACGCAAAGATGAGGATTACATCGTAAAAAAATTAGTATCAGATAGTTTTCTTCTAATAATAACATTTATCATCCTAATCGAAGAAAAATGAAAGAAAGAAACTCGTCTTCCCCTTAAACACCTTATAGAATTTCATTATATCACAATCGGAATAGACTATCTACTATCGCTGTTGAAGTGTGCGAATAACATGTTCCAAATTATATCCTTTTGCCTTCAACAAGACTAAATAATGAAACAAAAGATCAGCCGCTTCATTCAAAAAAAGCTCTTCATTATCATCCTTGGCCTCAATGACTAATTCGATAGCCTCTTCCCCTACTTTCTGCGCAATTTTATTAATGCCTTGATCAAACAATGATGCCGTATATGAACTTTCATTTCTATTTATATATCGGTCGGCAATAACTGTTTCTAACGCATCTAAGAATCGTTTTTCATTCTTCTCATTAAAGCAGGTATCCGCTCCCGTATGACAAACAGGTCCTACAGGATCGGCTTTAACCAATAAGGTATCCTTGTCACAATCAAGCAACATACTCTTCACTATCAGAAAGTTTCCACTTTCTTCGCCCTTTGTCCATAATCGTTGCTTGGAGCGACTGTAAAAAGTCACCTTACCTAAATCTTGTGTTTGCTGTAAAGCAGCTGCATTCATAAATCCTAACATTAATACTTTAGCCGTACTATCGTCCTGCACAATTACAGGAACAAGGCCATCGGTGTATTTTTCAAAAGCTATATCCTTTATCATTGTCTTACAATTATACCATTGTTATGTAAATATTGTTTTAGCTCAGGGATAGCGATCTCTTTAAAATGAAAAACGCTCGCTGCCAGTGCTGCATCTGCATGAGCTTGTAAAAACACATCACAGAAATGCGAAGGAGTACCGCCACCGCCACTGGCTATTACCGGCACAGGCAATGCACTAGCGAGACGTTGTGTGATATCCAAAGCAAATCCTTCCTTAGTACCATCATTATTCATGGAAGTAAGCAGTATTTCTCCTGCGCCTTTTTCTACTCCCTGCTTTGCCCATTCCATACAAGTTATACCCGTTGCAGTTCTACCTCCGTTCAGGTACACATACCATTCATTATCTTCTTCTCTTTTAGTATCAATAGCCAGCACTACACACTGACTACCAAATTCACCAGCAATTTCTTTAATCAACTCGGGTCTTTTAAAAGCTGCTGTATTCACCGATACTTTATCTGCTCCATGATGCAATAATACCTGAACATCTTCCACACTACTAATACCTCCACCTACCGTAAAGGGAATATTTATTTTATGCGCCACTTTATTAGCGAGAACCGCTAATGTTTTTCTTTTTTCAATGGTAGCTGTAATATCCAGAAACACCAACTCATCTGCTCCCTGCTGAGCATATAAAGCTGCCAGTTCTATCGGATCACCCGCATCCCGCAGTTCAACAAAATTGGTGCCTTTTACCGTTCGGCCATCTTTTATATCCAGGCAGGGAATGATTCTTTTTGCCAACATATTTATACATATTTTTTCAAATCAGTCAGACTGATTTTATTCTCATAAATAGCTTTCCCTACGATAGCTCCGCTACATCCTATTTCCTGCAAGGTATCTAAATCTTCCAATGACGCTACCCCACCGCTGGCTATAAAGTTGAGCGTTGAAAACCGGGTTACTATTTCTTTGTAAAGTTCTAGCGAAGGGCCTTCCAGCTTGCCGTCTTTACTCACATCCGTACAGAAAACCTGCTGCACACCCTTTTTATAATACTTATCAATAAAATCCATCACATCAATCGTTGTATCTTCCAGCCAGCCATGAATAGAAATTTTTCTTGCTTTCACATCTGCTCCTAATAAAAATCGATCTGAACCAAACTGTAACAACCATTTAGTAAACTCTTCTTCTTGTTTTACCGCTATACTTCCAACTGTTGCATACTGCGCTCCGGAATCAAAAACAATTGATACGTCTTTTGCAGTAGTTATACCTCCACCAAAATCTATGATCATTTTAGTTCTTGCTGCAATCGTTTCCAACACTTTCCAATTTTTCACCTGCTTTGCTTTTGCTCCATCCAGATCTACCAAGTGAAGCCGCTTCAATCCAGCGCCCTCAAATGCCTGTGCTACTTCTACTGGATTCTCGTTATAAACTTTCTTTTGCGCATAATCGCCTTGTACCAGCCTTACACATTTTCCCTCAATAATATCTATGGCGGGTATGACTTCCATTCTTCGCTTTTTTATCTTTTTCTCCATAATTATAAAATTGTGTCCTTTATCTCTCCAGGAATTACCCGTAGCCTGCATAGAAAACTTTTCATACAACTTTGTTGCTGTAAACCGGGCATTACACCATATACGTTCTACCCCTTTCTCCTCTGCCAATTGCATAACATGTTGCAACAATAAACTACCATATCCCTTCCCTTGCATATCTGTTCGTGTCGCAAATTTTCTGAATTGTATTTCATTACCTCTCTCAAAAACTGATATAACAGACAGCAATTGCTCTTCAGCATACAGCCCTAAATGCAACCCTGCTTCATCATCCCTCAACTTGACTTCTTCTATTGTACTATCAGGATACATTATTTCTTTACGCATTCTCCATACCTGATCCAAACTAACGGAGCGAATGTTCATGATTATAAGGCAATAAAATTTTTTAGAATCTGTTCTCCTACATCTGCACTTTTCTCCGGATGAAATTGTACTCCATAAAAATTACGGCTATGCAAGGCGCTACTAAAACCCTGGCTATAATTCGTTGTAGCAATTGTTTCCTTACAACTAACCGCATGATAGCTATGCACAAAATAGCAATACGCATTCTCTTGTACTTGCGTAAATAATGGAGACGCTAACTGTTCAATAGTATTCCATCCTATCTGAGGCACCTTTACTGCCGTTACAAACTTTTTTACGACTGTATCAAATACGCCGAGACAAGTAGTATCACCTTCCTCACTATGCTTACAAAGTAGCTGCATTCCCAAACAGATTCCCAATACCGGCTGCGTAAGTCCTGTAAGCAATTCATCCATTTTTCTCTCACGCAGATAACGCATAGCGCTACTCGCTTCTCCTACTCCGGGAAAAATAACTTTTGATGCCTTCCTAATCTTTAAGGCGTCATCTGTCACCTCAGCGTGTATCCCTATTCTTTCCAACGCATACAATACCGACTGAATGTTTCCTGCATTGTACTTTACAATTACTACAGACATATTACAGCATTCCTTTTGTTGTAGGTAAATAATTGCTCATAGGATCTCTTTTTACTGCCATACGAATCGCTTTGGCAAAGGCTTTAAAAATAGCTTCTATCTTATGATGCTCATTCTCTCCATTACAAGATATATTCAGGTTACATTTGGCCGCATCGCTAAATGATTTAAAGAAATGAAAAAACATCTCAGTAGGCATTTCGCCAATTTTCTCCCGCTTGAAATCAGCATCCCAAACGATCCAGTTTCGTCCGCCAAAATCAATCAACACCTTTGCTTCTGCTTCATCCATAGGCAATGCAAATCCATAGCGCTCCATTCCCGTTTTATCGGCAAGTGCTTTTGCAAACGCTTCGCCTAATGCAATCCCTGTATCCTCTATAGTATGATGCTCATCAATATGAAGGTCTCCTTTACAAATAATCTTCATATCCAACTTGCCATGCCTTGCTATCTGCTCCAGCATATGATCAAAGAATCCAAGCCCTGTATGAATATCAGCTATTCCACTTCCATCCATATTTAACTCAATGCTGATTTTTGTTTCATTGGTATTTCGTTCATGATTCACCGTTCTCAAACCATTTTTCAGGAAGGCAGCTATCTCCTTCCAGTCATCCGTGACCAATGCTATTATATCTTTGTATTGTATTTCCTGCTCTTCAGTAAGCGGCAGATAAGGAGATTTTATCAATATTCCCTTTACTCCTAAATTCTTAGCCAATTGCATATCGCTCCATCTATCGCCTACCATGTAAGAGTTGGCTAAATCAAACTCGGGATTATTAAGCAAATGTGTAAGCAATCCTGTTCCTGGTTTACGGGTAGGCTGATTATCCTTTTCAAATGTTTTATCGATATGTATCTCATCAAACACAAAACCTTCTCCGGCCAACGTACGTATCATTAAATCCTGGTAAGGCCAAAAAGTTTCTTCCGGAAAAACCGTTGTCCCCATTCCATCCTGATTAGTGATTAGCACTTTATAATAATCCAAAGAAGAAGCTATCATGGACAGCGATCCAATAACACCTTCCATAAATTCAATTTTCTCCACTTTATCCAACTGATAATCGGGTGGCTGTTCTTTTAAGATTACTCCATCCCTGTCAAGAAACAAAATACGTTTTGCCATTATTATTATTTTAGTCGTCTATACTTTTATTTTGCTATATAGCTCTATTTTCTCAGGAAAAACTTTTCATGTAATCAATCAATGCATCCACCAGTGTGGTATTCTCTTTTTCCGTTCCAATGGTGATACGCAGGCAATTTTTACACAACTCTACATTGCTTCTATCTCGCACTACAATTCCTTTAGTAAGTAAAAATTGATAAATACCTTTTGCATCTTTCACCTTCACCAATAAAAAGTTAGCATCGGAATCATATACTTTTTCTGTCAATGGCATGCGCTTAAAAACAATGGCTAATTCATTGCGCATCGCCACTATTTCTTTTATCATATCATTCACTTGTCCTACTTCTTCCAATCCTTTCAGCACCAATTCTTGTGTAGATTGGTTAATATTATAGGGTGGCTTTATTTTATTTAACAAGGTCACAATTTCTGCTGATGCAAAAGCCATTCCTAATCGCAAACCCGCCATACCCCAAGCTTTACTCAGCGTTTGTAAAACAACCAGATTAGGATACTCTTTCAAATCTTTAATCATAGAAGCCTGTCTGGAAAAATTTATATAGGCCTCATCCACTACTACTAATCCTTTAAAATTATTCAACAGCATTTCCATATCAGAATAGTGCAAGCTATTACCAGTTGGATTATTGGGGGAGCAAAGCCAAATGATTTTTGTGTTATCATCTACAAGATTCTCCATCAAAGCCAGGTTCAATTGAAAATCAGGCAGCAGATCGGCTTTTTTTACTTCAATATCATTAATGGTAGCACTTACCTCATACATACCATATGTAGGCGGACAAATAATTACATTGTCCTTTCCGGGTTCGCAAAAACACCGGTATAATAAATCGATGCACTCATCACTACCATTACCTAAAAAAATTTGCTGTATAGGGATACTTTTAATAGCACTAACAGCTTCTTTCACTTTATGCTGATAAGGATCGGGGTAACGATTGTACCATTTTATCAAAGGAGAACCTAAACTATTCTCATTTGCATCCAAAAAAATCCGAGCTTCTCCGCTAAATTCATCTCTTGCAGAGGAGTAAGGCTTTGCTTTTTTTATATTCTCTCTCACCAATTTATCAATATCAAATCCAGACGACATAATTACTTTTATTACTATTTTTTATTTTGTTTTTTCTTCAACCAGTCTTACTCGTATAGCATTAGCATGAGCTGTCAATCCCTCTTCCTCTGCCATCGTTACCACTGTTTTACTAATCAATTGTAATCCTTCTTTACTCAATTGCTGGTAGGTGATTTTTTTTACAAAACTATCTATACTTACCCCACTATACATTTTCGCATAACCATTAGTAGGCAATGTATGATTAGTTCCGCTGGCATAATCTCCTACACTTTCCGGAGAGTAATTACCTAAGAAAACAGAACCTGCATTGATGATTCTTTCTCCTATTACTTCTGCTTCCTTGCAACATATAATTAAATGTTCCGCAGCATAGTCATTTACCAAATCAACAGCCTCGACCATATCCTGCAATACAATAGCCCTACTGTTTTTGAGTGCTTGTATCGCTATTTCTTTTCTTGGCAAATCATTTAATTGCTTATCGAGTTCTGCCTGTACCGCTTTTACAAATATTTCACTTGTAGCTACCAGCAATACCTGACTATCTATACCATGCTCTGCCTGTGATAAGAGATCGGCAGCAACAAAGGCGGGATTAGCTGTTTCATCAGCTAGCACACATACTTCACTGGGACCGGCGGGCATATCAATAGCTAGACCTTCCTGCTGTATTAATTGCTTCGCACACGTTACATATTGATTACCGGGACCCATTATTTTATACACTTTGGGAATAGTGGCTGTACCATATGCCATTGCTGCAATAGCTTGAGCTCCTCCTACTTTGTACACTTGTGTAACACCGCTTAATTTTGCCGCAACTAAAACAGCGGGATGCACAGAACCATCCTTTTGCGGAGGCGTACACAAAACAATTTCTCTACAACCGGCAATTGCAGCGGGTATCGCGAGCATCAATACCGTAGAAAACAAAGGCGCCGTGCCTCCCGGCACATATAGCCCCACTTTTTCAATTGCCACTGAACGTCGCCAACAGCGTACGCCAGGCATAGTTGTTACAACTTGCTCGTTAACTACCTGCTCCTTGTGAAATGTCTCAATATTTCCTTTTGCAACAACTAACGACTCTTTTACGTCTGCATCAATATTATTAAAAGCTATTGTAATCTCTTCTTCAGTAACCCGAATTGATGGCAACTGCAAACCATCAAATTGCTTGGTAAACTCAATTAACGCCTCATCTCCTCTTACTTTTACGGCACTCAGTACTTGCTTTACCTTTTCCTCCAACTGCGCCTGTTGCAAGACCGGACGTTGAAGTAAAGCAGGCCAGTCTTTACGATTGGGTTGTATGCTGATTTCCATATCAAATAATCATTTTCTCAATTGGAACAACTAAAATACCCTGAGCACCTTCTTCTTTGAGCTGTTCAATTATATTCCAAAAATCGTTTTCATCAATAACACTGTGCACACTGCTCCAGCCCGATGTTGCCAGTGGTAATACTGTGGGACTTTTCATGCCAGGCAACAAATTGATTATTGCCTCCAGTTTTTCATTGGGAGCATTCAGAAGAATATATTTATTCTTTTGTGCTTTTTTAACCGCACGAATACGGAATAATAGTTTGTTAAGAATACTCAGTTTCTCCTCACCCAGCGATTGATGCTGTATCAATACCGCTTGTGACTGTAAGATTGTTTCTACTTCCTTTAATCCGTTTGTAAGCAAGGTAGAGCCGCTACTTACGAGGTCACAGATAGCTTCTGCAAGCCCTATACCCGGTGCAATTTCTACACTTCCGCTAATTTCATGTATCTCTGCTTGGATATTTTGTTCTTTTAAATATTGCTGTAGTATGACAGGGTAACTGGTGGCAATTCGTTTACCTTCTAAAAAGTTTTTACCGTACTCTTCATTTCTACCCACAGCAATTGAAAGTCGGCACTTGCCAAAACCCAGCTTTTCTCTTACCTCAACTGCTTTCGCCTTTTCAAAAACCACATTTTCGCCCACGATACCTACATCTGCCACGGCGTCTTCCACATATTGAGGGATATCATCGTCCCGCAAAAAGAAAACTTCCAACGGAAAATTGGCAGCGGTTGATTTGAGTTTATTGCCGCCATTGGATATTTCTATCCCGCACTCTTTCAGCAGCCGCAAAGAGTCTTCATGCAGTCTGCCTGATTTTTGAATTGCAATTGTTAGTTTCATACGCTTATTACATAAAAAAAGAGCCTACCAGTAACGGTAAGCTCTTTCAGGTTAAATTATGTTGTTTACTACATACTACTCACCCGGCTTACCGCTTGTGTAAGATGATGATGATGGATATGTAGTTGAATAGTCATTTTTATCTTTTTCAGGTGCAAAAATAAACAGGTTTTTCAAACTGCAAAATAAAGTTTATTTGTGAATGTGAATAAATTACTACTAAAAGGGTATTGCATTATCCACTTTTTCATATTACTATTGTACTGGTTTTTCATAGGATATTGGATTTTAAAACGGGGCTGGATTTCTATCCTGGCCCTTTTTCTTTTAAAAGCCCTCCTCTTTCCTTTTACTATTCCTCTCGTAACCGAATAAAGACAGCGTCTCCTTGCTTAAGCGGAGTATTAAAAAACTTTACTGTGTGCGTTCCCCAAACTGTCCTAACGGAAAGTTCATAACCATCTCCTAAAAACAAAGAACTTAGCACTTCGCCTTTTACTCCCTCCCCTTCTCCTACTAGGTTATATTGAGCAGGGCGTATAATATTCCCTTCATCTTTGCAATCACCTGAATACCCCATTGCCCGCATTGCTTCTTTATCAAGTACATCATATTTACCCAGCAGGCCCGCCACATATTCGTCCGTTGGCTGCCGGTATACTTTTTCGGGATTATCAGCCTGTACAATCGCCCCGTCTTTCATAATAAGGATATGATGCGCCCAGGAAAGTATATCCTGTGGATCGTGTGATACAAGCATAATCGTAAGCTTCATCTCTTGCTCTAATTCCTGCACTACCTGTTTTAGTACTGTTTTATGAATATAATCCAGATTGGAAAAAGGCTCATCCAATAAGAGTAAACGAGGCTGTTTACTGAATAGCATAGCCAACGCCACACGTTGTGCTTCCCCTCCGGATAGCTCATCCGTTTTACGTCGCAGCAGGTGTTCAATTCTACAAATGCGGTATAACTGATTAGCCCGGTCTATATCTACCTCACTTGCATATTCCAACGCCTGACTTACCCGCAAATGCTGTGGTAACTCAAAATACTGCGATAGATAGGCTATACCCTCGTGACCAGGAATTAACTTTTCTTCAGGTCCTTTTACCTTTTCGCCTTGAAAAAAAATAGTTCCTTCATCCGGTTGCACCCAACCGGCTATCATTCGCAACAAAGTCGTTTTACCTGAACCTGTTTCTCCCGCTATAGCTACACGCTCCTTCTCCTGCTGTTGAATACTTATGGAGCGAACAATAAGATTGCCCTTTTCTCTTTTGGACAATTGATGAGTAGAAAGAAAATTAGTTGGCTGTTTCAAGAGTGCAAAAATAAGCGATGCTACCCGGGATTCACTTTTAGTACTGTATATAAACAAAAAAGACCCCGTTACACGGAGTCTTAAGAAAAAAAAATTACGTAGTATTATTTTACGTGCTTGCTAACCACTTTGGCCAACTCAAACATAGAAAT
>CAZPPM010000019.1:5928-35263 GCA_964588445.1 uncultured Citrobacter sp. | reverse complement strand
ATCAGTGGTTTCCCTGGCAAGGAGGTAGTATTGGCAAGAAGAGCAGGCGACAAATGGTATATAGCAGGCATGAATGGCGAAGCAACAGAAAAAACAATTGCACTGAATCTTGCCTCTTATAAAAAAGAAAAAGCAACCCTCTTCGCTGATGGAACAGCGTTGTCGGATTTTAATATAACTACAACGGACACCCAAAACATACAAAAAGTGACCTTACAACCCAACGGTGGTTTTGTAATAGTGTTGGAGTAAGTATATAGTTTAAGTTAAAAACATTTCACTTCGTTAAAATAATTTGTACGGTGCGATGGGAATGAGGAAAAACAAAAAGAACATGAAACAATTTTTAATAGGTATTGGCTTAGCAATAAGTATGGGCGCAACATCCTATACAGCTTTTAGTCAAACGGCTAGTTTGCAAAAATTTCCTTTGCAAGCGGTGCGGTTGTCCGAAAGTCCTTTTAAGGCTGCACAGCAAACCGATTTAAAATATATTCTGGAAATGGATGCCGACAGATTGTTGGCGCCCTTTTTAAGAGAAGCCGGACTTACACCCAAAAAACCATCGTATGGCAATTGGGAAAACTCCGGATTGGATGGCCATATCGGCGGGCATTATCTTTCTGCCCTGGCCAATATGTATGCATCAACGGGAAACAAGGAAATCTTGCAGCGCCTCCACTACATGATAGATGAGTTGGAAAAATGCCAGCAACAAAACGGCAATGATTATATAGGTGGCGTACCCGGCGGTTCCGCCATTTGGAAAGAAATAACAGCCGGAAACATACGGGCACAAAGTTTTTCGCTCAACGGTAAATGGGTTCCTTTGTATAATATTCATAAAACCTATGCAGGCTTGTTAGATGCCTGGCAAATTGCGGGTATTGCCAAAGCGAAAACTATGTTGGTAAAATTATCCGATTGGTTTTATACTATGTTATCTGGTTTAAGTGACGAACAGGTGCAGGATATGTTGCGCAGCGAACACGGTGGTTTAAACGAAGTGTTTGCCGACTTGTATGAACTCACAGCTGATAAAAAATACCTGAGTCTGGCAGAACGTATGTCGCACTTACAAATATTAAATCCCTTGCTGCAACATAAAGATTCATTGACCGGTTTTCATGCCAATACACAAATACCCAAAGTAATTGGTTATACCCGTATTGCCGATGTAGGGGGTAATGGGCAGTGGAGAGATGCGGCTAACTTTTTCTGGGAAACTGTAGTGAATAACCGTACCGTTTCTATTGGCGGCAATAGTGTAAGAGAACATTTTCACCCTGCGGGTGATTTTAGCTCGATGATAGAAGACAAAGAAGGCCCGGAAACCTGCAACACGTATAACATGCTCAAGTTGTCTAAGTTTTTATTCTTAGCCAATCCGCAGTTGCAGTATATGGATTATTACGAACAGGCAGTGTACAATCATATCCTGTCCTCCCAACATCCCGATGGTGGCTTTGTTTATTTTACCACCATGCGGCCACGGCATTACAGAGTGTACTCTGCTGTACATGATGGCATGTGGTGTTGTGTAGGTTCGGGTATAGAAAACCACGGCAAGTATGGCGAAATGATTTATGCCCACAACGGCAATGACTTGTTTGTGAACTTATTCATCGCGTCGTCGCTTAATTGGAAAGAAAAAAACATACAGCTAACACAGCAAACCAATTTCCCTTACAGCAATCAATCCACCCTACAGGTATCGCTGCAAAAAAAGAAAAAATTTGCCTTGTACATCCGCTACCCTTCCTGGGCTAAAAACGGTACGTTACAAGTAACGGTAAACGATAAACCGGTTACGGTTAGCAAAAATCAGTTTGGTTATTTGTCTATCCATCGCGAATGGAAAAACGGCGATAAGATAAAGCTTAGCTTACCGATGCAAATAGAAGCAGAGCCCTTGCCGGACAGGTCTTCCTGGGTATCGTTTAAATATGGGCCTATTGTATTAGGTGCAACCACCGATACTACTGATTTAAAAGGATTGGTAGCCGATGACGGACGTATGTCGCACATTGCCCATGGCACTTTATATCCCTTAGACCAGGCGCCTGTAATGGTAGCAGCTAAAAATGAAGTTATCAGTAATATACAACCCGTTGCCGGTAAACCTTTACACTTTACAGCATCTAAAATTATTTACCCTAATCAATACAAACAATTAACGTTACAACCTTTTTACACCATACACGATAGCCGCTATATGCTGTATTGGTACCAAACAGATGAAGCCGGTTATACCAAAATGGTAAAAGAGTTAGAAGAGAAAGAAAAAATAAGATTGGCATTAGAAGCATTAACGGTAGACCAGGTAAGCCCCGGGCAACAACAACCGGAATCGGACCACCAGTTTAAAGAAGATAAATCGCAAAACGGATTGTTTAAAGACCGCCACTGGCGCAAAGCCAGCGGCTGGTTTAGCTATGAGCTGCGCAATACCAATAATGCAGGAAAAAAAATAAGACTAACCGTTTTTGCAAAAGATAAAAACAACGGTACCGGTATTTATATCAATGATGTATTGTTGAAAGAAATAAAATTAGACGGAAACGGTGCCGATGATTTTACGGATATAGAAATTACTATTCCGGAAAATATATTATCACTACTAAAAAACGAAAAGCTGACGATAAAATTTGCGCCGTTGCAGGATAAAGAAACAGCCAGGATATTTTATATAAGGCTGATGAAGTAGGAATATGGCTTATGGTTAATAGTAAATATGAATAACCATTAACAAAAAGCTGATTAGCGAACAGAAGGTAAAAGAGTGCGCAACGGTAGTTCAATAGAATTACTGCTGCCGGGTAACAAAATAAAATAAGTATTGTAATAATTAAAAAAGCTTCATTGAAACTATTTTGCTTTAGGGTTTCAAGTCCCTCTCCTTCGGTGAGGAGTTGGGGTGAGGCTTAAACATTTTTTTTGAACGATAAATAAACAACAATGAAAAAAAAGCCGTTACTAACGATTGCTGCCCTGTTAAGTACCTTGGTGGTATCTGCACAAAACACCATTGTGCTAGATGCTGCCAAAGCCAGAGACACGATTAACAAAAATATTTACGGACACTTTGCCGAGCACCTGGGCCATTGTATTTATGGTGGTTTTTATGTAGGTGAGGACAATACAAAAATTCCGCATAAAGACGGCATTCGTTTGGATGTAATTGACGCGTTGAAAAAAATGAAAGTACCCGTGCTGCGTTGGCCGGGTGGTTGCTTTGCCGATACGTATCACTGGCGTGATGGTGTAGGCCCGAAGAAAGAACGTCCTTCTATTTTAAATGTATGGTGGGGTAATGTAAAAGAGGATAATAGTTTTGGTACAAACGAATTTTTAAACATGTGCGAAGTATTAGGTGCCGAACCTTACCTGAGTGGCAATGTAGGTAGCGGTACACCACAGGAACTGGCCGATTGGGTAAAATACACCAAGCATCCGGTGGGCAGCAGTCCGATGACCGACCTGAGACAAAAAAACGGAAGAGAAAATCCATGGAATGTAAAGTACTGGGGCTTGGGTAACGAAGCCTGGGGTTGTGGTGGTAATATGACGGCTGAGTTTTATGCAAATATCTATCGCCAGTACGCTACGTTTATGACCGACTGGAACAACAGTGATAAATTATACCGTATTGCATCGGGTGCATCCGGCGATGATTATAAATGGACAGAGGTATTGATGAGAGATTTACCGGCAAGCATGTTTGATGCATTAGGCCTACATCATTACTCGGTTATTGATTGGAGTAAAAAAGGTTCTTCCACTACTTATTCTGAAGGAGAATATTTTAAAACCATGCAGCAGGCGTTGTACATGGACGAACTGGTAACAAAACATAAAGCTGTAATGGACAAGTACGACCCGCTAAAGAAAAAAGCATTGGCCGTAGATGAATGGGGTGGCTGGTACGATGTAATTGAAGGCACCAACAGCGGATTTTTATTGCAGCAAAACACCATGCGGGATGCTATGATTGCCGGTGCAACACTTAATATTTTTAATAATCATGCCGACCGTGTTAAGATGGCTAATCTGGCGCAAGCTATTAACGTATTGCAGGCCGTTATACTTACCAACGAAGAAAGAATGATTGTTACGCCTACTTACCATGTTATGGAAATGTACAATGTGCATCACGATGCTTTATTGTTGCCCCTTACCATCATTACCAATAATTATGAACTGGATGGCAAAAAACTACCTGCCGTATCGGCCTCTGCTTCTAAAGATGCCACAGGTAAAGTGCATATTTCGCTGGTAAATATTGATGCAAAAAAATCGCAGGACATCAGTATTGATTTGGGCATTATAAAAACAAATTCCATTTCGGGAAGAATATTACAATCTCCCAAATTGCAGGACCATAACACATTTGACAATCCCGAAAAAATAAAACCTGCCACTTTTAAAGGAGCAAAAATAAACGGCAAAAACTTAACGGTAACACTGCCGCCTTTTTCGGTAGTAGTGCTGGAGTTAAAATAAACACACCGGTAGTTTGAAAAGTATTTACATCGATAATTATTTTTTTGTTATCAACTGTAGTATTACTAATCAACTTCCGTTGCATCGCACTCTTTTACGTTCTGTTCGCTATTCATCATCGTGTTATGCGTCAGGCGTTGTAAAAAATAAAGAAGCTTTTTAAAATAAAAATTGAGTTAACACTTCTCACTTCCTGTAGACAATAAAATTTAAACAAATGAAAAAAATTATTGCATTTTGTTTGGTTTCCTTTTCATTGCTGCTGGCAGCAAAGTCACAAACCATCACTGAAGATTTTAAACCTTCTACCCTTAACCAGCCGGGGCAATTATACCCGCAGGTAAACTCACAGGGCTATGCACGGTTTAAAATATTTGCCCCCAAGGCCGATAGCGTTAAAGTTAGTTTGGGATTGGGCGGAAGCGGAGGCACTGTGCTTACCAAAGGTGACGACGGATTTTTTACAGGCACTACCGGTGGTCCTATGGATGAAGGGTTTCATTACTATAATGTTACTGTAGACGGTGGAAAATTTAACGACCCCGGTGCTTTAAACTTTTACGGTTCTATCCGCTGGGAAAGCGGTATAGAAATTCCGGCGCACGACCAAGATTTTTATGCTTTAAAAAATGTGCCGCATGGCAATGTATCACAAATACTTTTTCCCTCTAAAAGCACCAATACTTCCCGCAGGGCATTTGTTTATACCCCACCCGATTATCATAAAAACACTAACAAAAAATATCCTGTTTTATACTTACAACATGGCTGGGGCGAAGACGAAACAGCCTGGAGCAACCAAGGCCATGCCAACTTAATTATGGACAACCTGATTGCCGAAGGAAAAATAAATCCCTTCATTATTGTAATGACCTACGGCATGACCAACGAAGTGAAATGGGGTAAAATAAATGAATTTAAAATAGAACCGTTTCAAACCGTGTTAATTGATGAGTTAATACCTTATGTACAAACTCATTTTCGCACATTGAATGATAAAGCCAACAGAGCCATGGCCGGTTTATCTATGGGAGGTTTTGAAACACGGTTAATTACACTGGCAAGGCCCGATGTGTTTTCGCATTACGCATTGTTAAGCGGAGGCGTGTATAGCGTAGAAGACCTTAAAGACAAAGCAACGCCCAAACTTGTTTTTTTAAGCAGTGGTAGTAAAGAAAATCCCGACAGAGTAAAACAAGCCGCGGTTGATTTAAAAGCAGCCGGGTATAATGCCGTTTCTTATGTTTCGGATAAAACAGCCCACGAATTTTTAACCTGGCGCAGAAGTTTAAAAGAACTGGCTCCGCTACTTTTTCGTAGTAAATAAATAGATGAAAAGACCCCATCCTTTCATCTTACTAAAAAACGACTTGCGGATAAATTACACGAGACCGTAAGAAAAATAACACAACATGAAAAAGATTATTGCACTTTGTTTGGTTTCTTTTTCGTTGCTCGCAACAGCAATGGGACAAACCACCCAATACCAAGCCCCCGAAGGTTTTGATACACCAAATGCTACTATAGCACAAGGTAAGATTGATACCATTACGTATCATTCCAAAACCATCAATCATAAACGCAGGGCACTTATTTATACACCACCGGGTTATTCTAAAAAGAAAAAATATCCTGTTCTATACTTACTGCATGGCATTGGCGGCGATGAAAAAGAATGGCTCAACGGTGGTAAGCCACAGGTTATTTTAGACAACCTGTATGCCAACGGAAAAATTGAACCAATGATTGTGGTATTGCCCAATGGCAGAGCCATGAAAGACGATAGAGCCACCGGTAATATTTTCGACAGTGCCAAAGTGCAGGCCTTTGCTACGTTTGAAAAAGATTTATTAAACGATTTAATTCCTTTCATCGAAAAAAATTATCCGGCATTAAAAAACAGAGAGAACCGGGCTATTGCCGGCCTGTCAATGGGTGGCGGACAAACACTCAATTTTGGGTTGGGCAACTTAGATAAATTTGCCTGGGTGGGTGGTTTCTCTTCTGCACCCAATACCAAACTACCGCAGGAGTTAGTACCCGATGCAGAGAAAGCAAAACAGTTATTAAAGCTGTTATTTATTTCCTGCGGCGATGCAGATGGTTTAATGCTGTACAGCAAACGCACAAGCGAATACCTGACTAAAAATAATGTGCCGCATATTTTTTATGTAGAACCCGGCGGACACGATTTTAAAGTATGGAGAAACGATTTATACATTTTTTCTCAACTGCTCTTTAAGCCCGTAGACCACTCTACGTTTGACAACTTTACCGTATTAGGTTTTCCGGCAAGCACTAACATTCGCAATAACAAATACCCGCAGGTACTTGCTAACAGAAGAGTTGTGTTTCGTACCAAAGCCCCCGATGCACAACGGGTACAAATTGATTTAGGCAAAAAGTATGATATGCAAAAAGACACCGGCGGGTATTGGACCGTTACAACAGAGCCCATCAAACCCGGCTTTAGTTATTACTCCTTGCTGATAGATGGTGTAGCCGTTGCCGACCCTGCAAGCGAAACTTATTATGGCATGAGCCGCATGGCAAGCGGTATTGAAATTCCTTTTCCCGGTGATGACTTTTATGCGCATAAGGAGGTGCCACATGGCGATATAAGAATGAAAGAATATTTTTCGTCCATTACCCGTTCCTGGAGAAAATTATATGTATACGCACCTCCCGGTTACGATGAAAACGCAACCGAAAAATATCCGGTGCTGTATATATTACATGGCGGTGGCGAAGATGAAAGAGGTTGGGCCATGCAGGGAAAAACAAATCTCATCTTGGATAATTTAATTGCCGAAGGCAAAGCAAACAAAATGCTTATTGTAATGCCCGATGCCAATGTAGGCGGCGGTGGTTTTACAGCCAACGGCATCGAAAGCTCTTTAAAAACATTTGAAAACGAATTAAAGCGTGTCATTATTCCGTTTGTCGAAAAATCGTATCGGGTAAAAACAGATGCAAGTAACCGTGCCTTGGCCGGACTCTCCTTAGGCGGCATACACACGTTGTTTACAGGTATTAACAACAACGATATGTTTTCAAACTTAGGCGTATTTAGTTCCGGTTGGATAGTGCCCATGATGGAAAAAACAGCCGATGCACAATATGCCTATTTAAAAGAGAATGCCGCTAAGTTTAACAGCAACATAAAAAATCTTTGGATTGCTATGGGTGGCAAAGAAGATATTGCCCACAACAATTGCCAAATCATGTTAGGCAAGTTAGACGAACTGAAAATTAAATACACTTATTCGGAGTATCCCGGCGGGCACACCTGGCCGGTATGGCGAAACAACCTGTACAATTTTGCGCAGGTACTTTTTAAATAGCAGCGCTTTCAGCAGTTAAACTATAGATAGTATGTATAAGTATTATTGTTCACTAACCGTTTGCTGTATTTTATTTCTTTCTTCCTTTGGACAAAAAAAGGAACTCATTCCTGTTTTAATAGTGGACGGCTTCAGCAATCATGATTGGCAGCAAACCACATTGCTTACAAAAGGTATACTAGAAGAAAGTGGTTTGTTTACCGTAGATGTAACTACTATCCCCATCGATAGTACGGAACGTGAACAATGGAAACCCGCATTTGAAAAATATGCTGCTATTATACAAAACTCCAATAATATTTTCCAGTTTCACTTAAAATGGCCACGTCACGCGGAATTGCAATTAGAGAGTTATGTAAACAATGGCGGAGGCTTATACATACTACATTCAGCCAACAATGCATTTCCCCATTGGCAGGAGTATGATAAAATGATTGGTTTGGGATGGCGGCCGGCTTCCTCGGGTTATGCGCTGGAGATAGATGCTGATAAAAATATTATCCGCATTCCGCCAGGCGAAGGTGCAGCCACCAATCACGGCAAGCGGTTTGATGCGTTGATTACAAAGTATACCAACCACACTCTCAACAGCGATTACCCGGCACAATGGAAAACGGCCAATATGGAAGTGTATAATTTTCCTCGGGGCGCTGCAGAAAATATTACAGTGCTTTCCTACACTTACGACAGTTCCGCTACTCGTCGTTACTGGCCGGTAGAATGGATAGTAGACTATGGCAAGGGCCGTGTGTATAATTCAAGCATGGGGCATTTATGGAAAGGAGATGTGTACCCGGAGGGGTACCGCTGCATTGGTTTCCAAACCACGATGATAAGAGTAACAGAATGGCTGGCAACCGGAAAAGTAACCTATCCCCTACCCTCCAATTTTCCAGGAGCAGGGCAGGTAAGCATGAGAGACGAAAAAGACATACCTAAAAAAAAATCTACTAACGCAAAAAAGAGCAATACACCGTAAATACCTAAAACGCTACTACATTGATGACACTAAAAGCAAAAATGCCGCAACGCCCTATGCTGATAACCTTACTTTTTTCAGTACTGTTTTTTCAATGGACTACAATGGGTTTTACGCAACAAAGCAACATACCTAAAGGGGGTAAAAAAATCAGTAAAGACCTGTTCGGTTTATTTTTTGAAGACATTAATTATGCAGCCGATGGTGGCTTGTATGCAGAGCTGATACAAAATCGCTCTTTTGATTACACCCCTATAAATAAAGATTGGCACTCCTTTTCTTTTTGGGAATATGTTAGCCCTTGGTTTTCGTATGGAAAAACAAGTATAGAAACCAGCCAGCCTGTTCATCCCCATAATCCGGGTTATTTAGTATTGGACATTCAGCATATTGGCGACTTTATAGAAGAATCTAAGCGGCCATCACAACAGCCTTTACCCCCATCGGTTACCATTGGCAGGCCAGGTGTAGGTATAAAAAATACAGGCTTTGGAAATATTATTATTAAAAAAGGAGAACAATACAATTTCTCTTCGTTTGCACGCCTTTTATCCAAGACACCGATAGATTTATATGCCACTTTACAAGATAAAAACGGAACACTACTAGCCGAAAGTAAAATCACCGTTACGCACAAAAACTGGAACAAATATGCCGCCACACTTACGGCTACTGCCGCAAGCGATAGTGCTGAGTTTGTATTACTGGCTACCACCAAAGGACAACTAGCCGTAGATGTTATTTCATTATTTCCGGAAAATACATTTAACAAACGCACTAATGGAATGCGTGCTGACCTGGCGCAATTATTAGCCGATATGAAACCTGCCTTTATCCGTTTTCCCGGCGGTTGTTTGGTACACGGCAATGGAGTAGATAATATGTATCGATGGAAAGAAACGATTGGTCCGATTGAGCAACGAAAATCGCAAAGAAATCTTTGGGGCTACCATCAAACAATGGGGCTAGGTTACTATGAGTATTTTCAATTTTGTGAAGATATAGGAGCTAAACCATTACCGGTATTACCCGCAGCAGTAAGTTGTCAAAATTCCGGCGGTACCTGGCGCATTGGTGGTACAGGTCAGCAAGCATTGCCTTTAGAAGAGATGCAGGATTACATACAAGAGGTATTAGACCTTGTTGAATGGGCTAACGGGCCAGCTACTTCTACATGGGGTGCTAAAAGAGCCGCCGCAGGCCATCCCGAGCCGTTTAATTTAGAATACGTAGGCATTGGCAACGAAGATAAAATTACACCCGAATTTGAAGAGCGTTTTAAAATGATAAGCGATGCCGTAAAAGCCAAATACCCCAACATTATTTTAATCGGCACAAGCGGGCCTTTTCATTCCGGCGAAGATTTTGACAAAGGATGGGCTTTTGCCAACAGCATACAACTGCCCGTGGTGGATGAGCATTATTACTCACAACCCGAATGGTTCATCAGCAACCAATACCGCTACGATAAGTACAACCGCAAACAAGGCAAAGTATATTTGGGCGAGTATGCTTCCTGGGGCAATAAACAATACAATGCCATTGCCGAAGCCTTGTTTATTGTAAGTTTAGAGCGCAACGGCGACATTGTAAGCATGGCTTCTTACGCACCTTTATTTGCCAAAAAAGGATTTACGCAATGGAGTACCGACATGATATTTTTCGACAACACCGGTTATTATCTTACGCCTAATTATCATGTACAAAAACTGTTTTCGCTCAATGCCGGCGATTATTACTACGACAATGTAATTAAAAACAATAAGGCCGATACATTGGTAGGCGGCTCGGCTGTTTATGACAGCAAAACCGGCGATATAATTTTAAAACTTGCCAACGTAAGCAAAGAAAATAAACAAGTAAATATAGACCTCAGCCGCTTTGGAAAAACAAATGCGGTTGCCGAAAAAACAGTATTGTCCGGTGCGACAGATGCGGCCAACTCTTTCGACCAACCCAATAAAATTGCGCCTGTTACCACCACGGTTGCAGTCAGCAAAAAAATGAGTTGGACCTTAGAGCCCATGTCATTTACCGTAGTGCGTATTAAAACGAAATGAAAAATAGTTTGATAAAAAAATCAAGCCTTTCTTCTTTAGTAGAATGATTTGTTTGAGCCCAACTGTAGTAATTCTATTGAGCTGTTGTTGCGTCGCACTCTTGTACGTTCAGTTCGCTATTCAGCATCGTGTTACTGGCAGTTACTTTACAAAACAAGTAAGAGGTTAAGTTTTAGAAACAAAAAGCAAATGAAAAAAATAATTCTTTCAGCAACAGTTTTATTAGCGCTATCAACCGTGCAGGCGCAAAACCCTGTCATCCGCCATATTTTTACGGCAGACCCTGCACCTATTGTACATAACGATACGGTGTTTCTATATGCAGGGCATGATACGGCTACCGTAGATGCTACCAATTATAAAATGCCCGACTGGTATGTGTTCTCCTCTACTGATATGGTAAACTGGATCGACCACGGCGCAGCGCTTTCTCCCAAAACTTTTTCCTGGGCTACCGGCGATGCCTATGCAAGCCACTGCACTGAGAGAAACGGAAAATTTTACTGGTACATATCTACCTTTCATAAAAAAGACAGTATTAGTAATGGCGGTGCGGCTATTGGCGTAGCCGTGTCCGACAGGCCAACCGGCCCTTTTAAAGATGCCATTGGCAAAGCACTTATCACCAACGAAATGACGCAGGACATGAAACATGCTTGGGATGATATTGACCCTGCTGTTTTTATTGACGACAACGGACAAGCCTATTTATACTGGGGCAATGGTAGTTTTAAATGGGCAAAGCTAAAAGAAAACATGACGGAATTAGATGGCGATATTAATGTAACGCCTATTCAAAATTTTATAGAAGCTCCTTGGGTGTATAAGCGCAATAATTTGTATTACCTTATTTATGCAGGCAGAGGCACCAAGCCCGAAATGATTGAGTATTGTACCGGGTCAAGCCCCGAAGGCCCGTGGACTTACCAAGGCATTATACAGGAAAATGTACCCAATAGTTTTACCACGCATCCCGGAGTAATAGATTATAAGGGCAAAACCTATTTCTTTTACCACAATGGTACGTTGCCAACAGGCAGTAGTTACCGCCGTGGTATTTGCATAGATTATCTTTTTTATAACGAAGACGGAACCATTCAAAAAATTATTCAGACAAAAGAAGGTGTAAAAAAAATTGAACCATAAAAATATTTTATTAAAACTATTTGAAGTAAAGGAACTATACCAATTGAGTACGATGTTGAATAGCGAACAGAACGTTGAAGAGTGCGACGCAACAACAGCTCAATAGAATTCCTGTAGATGACAACATAAAAATAAATGGATCGAATAAAAAGACTGCTCCAACCCTTTAAAGGCTGGTTGAGGTTTTTCAATTTTATAAATACAACGATTATGATACAACGTTTAGCATTTGCCATGGGATTATGTTTGTTTGCTTTATTATCATTTCCTGCGCTATCGCAAAAAGCAGTAAATCCGGTAATTTTTGCCGATGTACCCGATTTGTCGATGATACGAGTGGGCAACACTTATTACATGAGTAGCACCACCATGCACATGGCACCGGGAGTACCTATTATGAAGTCCACCGATTTAATAAATTGGAAACTGATTAACTATGCTTACGATACATTGGCCGATGTGGACAATATGAATCTGAATAACGGTAAATGGACGTATGGCCGTGGTTCGTGGGCAAGCACCATTCGTTACCACAACGAAACTTTTTATGTAACCACCTTTGCGCAAACCACCAATAAAACCTATATCTACACTACAAAAGATATAGAAAAAGGCCCGTGGAAAAGACAAGTATTTTCTCCACAACTGCACGACCATAGTTTGTTTTTTGATGACGATGGCAAAGTGTATATGCTATACGGCAACGGCAAGCTAACACTTGTAGAATTAAACGAAGACCTCTCCGGCATTAAGCCCGGCGGCATTAATGAGGTAGCTATTGAAAATGCAAGTCTACCCGCATTAAAAGAAGGGCAACGTGGTGGCTTGGGTGCAGAAGGTTCGCAACTTTATAAAAAAGATGGTAAATATTATTTGGTAAATATTTCATGGCCTCCCGGCGGTATGCGTACCGTGTTAGTACACCGGGCCGATAAAATTACCGGCCCTTGGGAAGGCCGAGTGGCTTTGCAAGATAAAGGCGTAGCACAAGGCGGATTTATTGATATGCCCGATGGCAGGTGGTTTGCGTATTTGTTTCAAGACTATGGTGCTGTAGGCCGTATTCCGTTTTTAGTACCGATGCATTGGAAAGACGGTTGGCCTGTAATTGGCATTGATGGCAAAGTGCCTATGACGCTTGACCTTCCGGCAAGTAAAGGTTTAATACCAAACATTGTTGCATCGGATGAATTTAAACGTAAGAAAAAAGACGCTGCCCTACCATTAGTTTGGCAATGGAACCATAACCCCGATAATAGTTTGTGGAGTGTAACAGAACGCAAAGGATACCTGCGTTTAAAAACAGGCCGTATAGATACAAGTTTTATGCTGGCTCGCAATACACTTACACAACGTTGTTTTGGCCCGCAAAGCACCGGCATTACCAAATTAGATGTGGCTAATTTAAAAGAAGGCGACTATGCAGGGCTTACGGCTTTTCAACGCAAATTTGGACAGGTAGGTGTAACGGTAAAAGACGGACAAAAATATATTTTTATGGCAAGCCCTTCGCTGGCAAGAACACAGGCATTGGATACCGTAGTGGTACACGAATCTATTGCGCTTAACCAAAATAACATCTACTTTAAAATTGATTGCGACTTTAGATATAAAACCGACATCGCAACTTTTTATTACAGCCTTAACGGAAAAATATGGACTCCCATTGGCAAGCCGTTAAAAATGGAATACACGTTAATGGAGCATTTTATGGGCTACCGTTTTGGGTTGTTTAATTATGCTACCAAACAAACAGGCGGCTTTGCCGATTTCGATTTCTTCCGTATCAATAAAAAATAAGTGTGTAATGATTAAAAAAAAATAGCATGATGCGATTATCTAAAGTATATATCCTTTTTTTGTTGCTGAGCAATTGTTGGTACTTATCGGCAGTTGCCCAACAAACCACGGGGCTAACCGTAAATATTATTATTGAAAAAGATAGTGCTGCTGCTTTTCCGGTAGTTTCTACAACAGGCATAGCCGCATCGCTGCGCTGGGACGAGCAAGACCATAAAGGTGTACTGCGTGCCATTGCCGATTTGCAAAAAGATATTAAAGCCGTTACCGGTGTACAACCACTACAAGCAACGGCCAACAGCAATGCGGCTTACGAAATTATTATTGGTACCGTTGGTAAAAGCAAATTAATAGACCAATTGGTTGTTGCTAAAAAAATAGATGCTGCTGCACTTAAAGGCAAGTGGGAAAGTTTTGTTATTACCACTATCCAAAACGGTACAGATAAACCAACACTCATTATTGGCGGTAGCGATAAAAGAGGCACTATTTACGGCATTTACGAACTGTCGGCACAGTTGGGCGTTTCGCCCTGGTACTGGTGGGCAGATGTACCTGCCCGTAAAAGGACTGCTGCTTATGTACTACCCGGCTACTATGCCTCCGGCGAACCCAAAGTAAAATACCGCGGCATTTTTATTAATGATGAAGAACCGGCTTTTGGCGGATGGTCAAGAGAAAAATTTGGCGGCATTAACAGCAAAATGTATGCACCCATGTTTGAGTTGTTGCTGCGCCTGAGAGCCAATTACCTATGGCCTGCTATGTGGGGCAAAGCCTTTAACGAAGATGATCCACTAAACCCTGCCGTGGCCGATGAGTACGGTATTGTAATGGGAACAAGCCACCACGAACCCATGATGCAGGCACAAAAAGAATGGAACGTACACCACAAAGAATACGGCAATGGCGAATGGAATTACCATACCAACAAAAAAGCATTGCTGCAATTTTGGGAAGATGGTTTTTCCCGTAATAAAAACTACGACAACTTAGTTACCATGGGTATGCGTGGCGATGGCGACGAACCCATGCACGACCTTGGCAGTGCCGAAGCCAACTTTAAACAGTTGGAACAAATAATGAACGACCAACGCAAGCTGATTGAAAAAATAACAAAGAAAAAAGCAAAGCAAACACCACAGCTTTGGGCATTGTATAGCGAAGTGTTGGAGTATTACGACCAAGGCATGAAAGTACCCGACGATATGATCATCCTTTTATGCGATGATAACTGGGGCAATATGCGCCGCTTGCCGGAGCTGAACGAAAAACAACACCCGGGTGGTTATGGTGTGTATTACCATGTGGATTTGCACGGCGCACCAAGAGCATACAAATGGCTCAACATGACACAGATTCCGCACATGTGGGAGCAACTGCAACTAACGTATAGCTATGGTGTAGATAAAATATGGATTTTAAATGTAGGCGATTTAAAACCCAATGAATATCCGTTGGATTTCTTTTTACGAATGGCCTGGAATCCTACTACGTTTAATCAGGATAATTTAGAAGAATATGCCCGTAAATTTTGTGCCGAACAATTTGGCGAAAGCCATGCCACTACTGCTGCCGAAATAATTAGTTTGTATTGTAAATACAATAGCCGCATTAGTGCCGAAATGCTGGATGCCAAAACTTACAATTTACAAAGCGGCGAATTTGAACAAGTAAAAGATGCTTACTTGGCTTTAGAAGCAAAAGCCCTGCGGCAGTATTATGATTTGCCTACCGAGTACAAAGACAGCTACATGCAATTGATTTTGCATCCGGTAAGAGCGATGGCTAATTTATACGAAATGTATTATGCCGTTGCCATGAACCAAAAACTGGCGGCAGACAAAGACCTCCGTGCCAACTATTGGGCCGATAAAGTAGATGATTGTTTTGAGCGGGATGCACTGCTTACAAAAGACTATCACCAAAATGTAGCCGGTGGTAAATGGAACCACATTATGGCTACCACGCATATTGGCTATACCACTTGGCGTGACCCACCCGGTGGAAACGTTAAGCCAACCGTAACACGCCTTACACCTGCACAAGCCCAACCCGGCGGTTATGTATTTAGCGAAAAAAGCGGTGTGGTAGTAATGGAAGCCGAACATTTTTCCACAACCACTGCCACCGAAAAAACGAAATGGACAGTAATACCCGACTTGGGCAGAACTTTATCGGGCATTGCACTAATGCCATATACCGAAAGTACTAATGGCTCTGCTATTATTTATAAAATGAACCTTACACCACAGGGCGACAGCATAAAACTGAGAGTGTATTTCGATTGTATATTACCATTTAAAAAAGGCGGCCACCGGGTAGCGGCTTCTTTTAATAATGGCGAAGAAATAATATGGAACATAAACGAAGACCTTAACTGGGCCAACAATTATTCCAAAATGTATCCGGCAGGTGCGGCACGTATGATAGAAACCCTTACCACTTTTGCGTGGCCAAAAAACCAGCCTATACATACATTAACCATTCGTCCGCTTGACCCCGGCGTGGTATTTCATAAAATAATTGTGGACAATGGAGGTTACGAACGAACACATTTAAAAATGAGCGAAAGCCCTTACATCAAAAAATAAAAACATAATCATGACAGGAAAACTAACAATATGTCTTGCCTTACTAATTACGATTAGCGCTTGCAAGGCTCAGAAGCCGCAACAGACCGCTGCTCCCGCTAAAAGTTCAACTACGCATGAATTTCGCTATACCAATCCTATTACAAGGGATACAGCCATTTCTATGCGGGATCATTTTATTATAAAGGTAGACTCGCTTTGGTATTGTGTGGGTACCTCTAACCCGGTGTGGGAGGGGCCCAACCCCGGTGTACGCTTATTAGTCTCTAGCGACCTATTGAACTGGAAACAACATTCCTGGTTGATAGATGCATCGAAGCTGCCAGAAGATTGTCCGTATAACGGAAGATTTTGGGCACCGGAAATTCATTTTATACAAAACAAATACTGGCTTACGATTAACAGCGGTAAAGTTACTAAAGAAGACCCCAAGGGAATGAAAACACATAGTGTATGGCTGTTTTCATCGGACAAGGTAACGGGGCCTTACAATTTAGTAAACGACCAACCCCTTACACCGCAATACAACAACGATGCTACTTTGTTTGAAGACGAAGACGGGCAAACTTATTTCTATTGCAGCGGCGGCGGATTATTTCAAGCCAAGATAGATTTACCAAGCGGCAAGTTGACTACGCCTATTGAAAAGTTCTTAGACAAAAAACAACCCGGCTGGCCAGAGTGGATGCAGGGTGGTATTGAAGGCCCGTTTGTAATTAAAAGAGACGGTACGTATTTTATGTTTTTCTCTACCTGGACAAGAGGATACGAAGTAGCCTTGTTGAAATCAAAAAATCCATTAGGCCCCTGGGAGTTAGTCTCTGATGAGCCTATATTTGGCACACGTAAAAAAGGCTATCGTCCGGAGTTGGCAAGAGGCGGCGGTTATAGTCATTTAGTATTTACCGATACGCAAGACCCTTATCAGGAAACCGGACATAACGCTTTGTTTATTGGTCCCGATGGTAATCTTTGGAGTTCGTGTCATTATTTTATGTACGAAAAAAGACCTTATCCTTATAGCCAGACTTTTGAACCGTGGGAACTTACACCTCAAATGGGTTATGAACCTATCTATTACGAAAACGGTAGATTTTATATTAAACCTGCTACGTGGACAGAGCAGGTGATAAAGTGGTAAGCCCATAATTCGCTTACACCTATTATAAACAAAAAGTAAAGTATCATAGTAGTATACTATAATATCAAATTGCCTTTTTATGAAATACGGAACTATAACCCTGTTACTATTGTGTTTGCTTGTGAAGAATAGTTCTGCACAGCATGACTCGCTTTTAAAGTTATGGTATACACAACCGGCAGTTCAATGGGTAGAAGCACTACCTGTGGGCAATGGTCGCCTTGGAGCTATGGTGTATGGAAATCCTTTTAAAGAAACTATTCAACTCAATGAAAGTACTATTTGGGCCGGTCAGCCACATAGAAATGATAATCCTAATTCGAAAGCACAGTTAACAGCAACCAGGCAATTGATTTTTGAAAAAAAATATAAGGAAGCAGAAAACCTCGTCAACCAATATTTTATATCTAAAAATTCGCATGGCATGCCTTATCAAACGGCAGGCAGCCTGCATTTGCATTTTCCCGGTCACGAAAACTATAGCGCTTATTATCGGGAACTCGATATAGCTAATGCTATTGCTACTACACGGTACACGGTGAATGGTATAAACTATTCCATGCAGGTATTATCCTCCTTTACAAACGATGTGCTTATTGCACATATTAAAGCAGACAAAGCGGGTACTATCAATTTCTCCACTACTTTCAGTCGCCCTTCACCGGTAAATATTGCCACTACCGCAAAAGGTGAATTAGTAATGAACGGGATTACCGGACAATGGGAATCGATTGCCGGTGGAGTACCTTTTCAAGCAACTGTAAAAATTATTCCTAGCGGAGGTACTGTTACCGCAACAGATACAGCACTGCATGTTGCCAATGCTGATGCCGCTACACTTTATATCTCTATTGCCACCGGATTTAAAAATTATAATGACATCAGTGCCAATCCTGCACAAAAAAATAAAATACTCCTTCAAAAAGCAATCAAAGAGCCTTACCAAATCACAGTAGTAAAACACAGTAAAGCTTATCGTCATTTTTTTAATCGGGTAAAAATTGACCTTGGTACTACAAAGGCTATACAACAACCAACAAATATTCGAATCGACAATTTTGCTACCGGAAATGACCCTCAACTGGTATCCTTGTATTTTCAATTTGGTCGTTACCTGCTTATTTCTTCTTCACGGCCAGGTGGCCAGCCGGCAAATCTACAAGGCATTTGGAATCATCAACTATCACCACCCTGGGATAGTAAGTACACCGTAAACATTAATACCGAGATGAATTATTGGCCTTCAGAAATCACTAACCTGAGTGAAATGAATGAGCCGCTTATTCAAATGATAAAAGAGTTATCGCAAGCGGGAAGGCAAACAGCAAAGGATATGTATGGCGCCAATGGATGGGTGTTGCATCACAATACAGATATATGGCGTATAACAGGTCCTGTTGACGGTGCTTTTTGGGGAATGTGGCCAATGGGAGGCGCCTGGCTTACGCAACACTTATGGGAAAAATATGAATTTAGCGGTAATAAGAAATACCTGCAAACGGTATATCCTATTATGAAAAGTGCAGTGGAGTTTTATTTAGATTTTCTTATAGCCGAACCGGAAAACAATTGGCTGGTAGTATCTCCTTCTGTATCTCCGGAAAATGTGGCTAAAGATGCAGGCTCTTCCGTTACTGCAGGAGCTACTATGGACAATCAGTTATTATTTGATTTGTTTACCAAAACAATTCAGGCTGCAAAAATTCTTAGGACCGACCATTCATTTATTCTTGCTATACAAGAAAAATTAAAACGACTTCCTCCTATGCAAATAGGCAAATGGGGGCAATTACAGGAATGGTTACACGACCTGGATGATCCGAAAGATGAGCATCGACATGTATCTCACTTATACGGCTTATACCCTTCCGGGCAAATATCTCCTTACAGAACACCTGAATTATTTGCAGCAGCAAAAACTTCTTTACTCGCCAGAGGCGACGAATCAACAGGCTGGTCAATGGGATGGAAAGTAAATTTTTGGGCCAGACTGCTTGACGGAAACCATGCACTTAAATTAATCAAAGATCAGCTAAGCCCTGCTATACTGCCCAATGGCAAACAGAAGGGTGGCACTTATTTAAATTTATTTGACGCTCATCCTCCTTTTCAAATTGATGGCAATTTTGGTTGCACCGCAGGTATTGCAGAAATGCTACTGCAAAGCCATGATGGCGCTATTCATTTATTACCCGCCTTGCCAGATGAGTGGGCTACCGGAAGTATAAAAGGATTGAAAACAAGAGGTGGTTTTGAAATAGACCTTGATTGGGAAAATGGAAAACTCACTAAAACGGTTATCCGCTCTTTACTGGGTGGCAACTGCCGTATCCGCTCTTATGTACCACTTAAAGGCAAAGGATTGAAAAAAGCAGAAGGCCTAAACGCTAATTCTTTTTTCTCTTTTGAGAACACTCCTCCTCCAATCATTCATAATAAAGAAGCCATAGCTTTTTCAAAGCTACAACCCATCTATGAGTATGATTTGCCAACAAAAAAAGGAGATATCATAGCTATAGAACATACAGAGAATTAAACTACATAAACATGAAAAAGATTGCTTTATTCCTTTTGCTTTTAGTCCCTGTATTTTGCCTTGCTCAGTTTAACATTGCCTGGCAGGGTAAAAAAGCAGCCGTAGTACTTACCTATGATGATGCGATAAATGAGCACCTGGATAAGGCGGCTCCTCTACTCGATTCTCTGGGTTTGAAAGCTACGTTTTACGTAACAGCTTTTTCAAAGTCTGTGCAAGCTCGTCTTACAGATTGGAAAAAACTGGCAGACAGTGGACATGAATTAGGCAATCATACATTGTATCATCCGTGTATAGGAGGCGCTGGTAGAGAGTGGGTACTTCCTGAGTATGACATGAGAAACTATACCCTCAAAAGAATGCAGGATGAAATAAAAATGACCAACACATTTTTACAGGCAGTAGATGGGAAAACGAAAAGAACCTTTGCTTACACCTGTGGGGATATGAATATCGGCACTACCTCTTTCATAGACGACTTAAAAACAGATTTTGTAGCGGCTCGGGGAGTTCGGAATGAAATGAGTAAAATACAGGACGTCAATTTATACAATATTGACTGCTATGTTGTCAATAATCATACGGCAGCAGAAATGATAGATTGGGTAAAGCAAGCGGAAGCTACGAATGCTTTACTCGTTATTCTTTTTCATGGAGTAGGCGGCGGCAATCCATTAAATGTATCAGCAGAAGAACATCGTAAATTTTTACACTACCTCAAACAAAAAGAAAACGACCTACTGATACAACCCCTGATAACTGTTGCAGAACATATTCGCAACTGGCAGACGCGGGATAAAGCAGCCAAAGAACAACAACAGGCAACACAGGCAGACTATCAAAAAATGCTTACGCAGTTAAAAATTACAAACGTGCGACCCGGCCCCTCCGGCAACCCATCTGCTCCCAACGCTGCCAATGCAGACGAAGCAAAAGCTACAGCGTATACTTCTTTGCCCGACCCTCTTTTGTTAAACAACGGAAAAAAAGTAACCGACCAAAAAACATGGTGGAATAAACGAAGACCTGAAATAGCCGAAGCCTTTAACAAAGAAATTTATGGGCGTGTGCCTAAATACACTCCGGCTGTAACATGGGAAGTTGTCAATACGCAAGACACAGTAATAGGCAGCATACAAGCTGTTACCAAAAACCTTGTGGGGCACGTGGATAATTCAGCATATCCGCAATTGAAAGTAGACATACAACTATCTCTTACCACCCCAAAAAATGTTACTGGCAAAGTACCCGTAATCATAGAATATGGTTTCTTATTTCCTGCAGGATTTCGCCTTCCTGCACCACCACCGGGTACTGTTGTAGAAAAAAGCTGGCAGGAGCAATTACTGGAAAAAGGATGGGGATTTGCTATTCTTGTACCTACCAGTTACCAGGCAGATAATGGGGCCGGACTAACCGAAGGCATTATTGGTCTTTGCAATAAAGGACAAGCTCGCAAGCCTGACGATTGGGGAACATTACGGGCTTGGGCATGGGGAGCCAGCCGGGTCATTGATTATTTTGAAACAGATAAAGCGGTAGATACAAAACGTATCGGCATAGAAGGCCTATCCAGATACGGTAAAGCAGCCCTTGTTACCATGGCATTTGAACCACGCATTGCTATTGGCTTTATAGGCTCGTCGGGTGCCGGAGGTGCAAAAATACTTCGCCGCATTTATGGTGAACAGGTGGAGAACCTTGCCTCGTCTGCAGAGTATCATTGGTTTGCCGGTAACTTTATAAAATATGCGGCTACCCATACCGCCAATGATTTACCGGTGGATGCGCATCAGTTGATTGCTTTATGTGCGCCCCGGCCTGTTTTTATCAGCTCGGGTTCACCTAATGTAGAGGGGAAATGGATAGATGCAAAAGGAATGTTTTTAGGCGGCGTACATGCAGGACCTGTTTATCGTTTATTAGGAAAAAAAGATTTGGGCACTTCTGTTTTTCCAGAAGAAACAGTGACATGGGCAGATGGAGATTTAGCCTGGCGACAACACAGTGGTGGACATACAACAGGACCTAACTGGCCTTATTTTATCCAGTTTGCTTCCAGGTATTTTAATCCATGATTTTTTAATAAGGAAAATCTATTCTCGTTCAGGAAGAATAATTATACAACACAAAAAACAGCGGAGCTACCTTAGAGTAGCTCTTTTCTATTGTATTAATTGCAACAAAGATTTTTTCCATGTCTCATAAAAATCGTTGTACATCGCTGTCTCTTTAGGTTCCACTACAGCCAGCGGCTTCCTGTTTTGCAATACCCGTGCATCCTCGTATATGCCAGATCCTATACCCGCACCAATTGCTGCACCAAAACTTCCATCCCCTTCATAAAACTCTACCGCAACATTATTTACACCGGCAAAGGTTTGTGCAAACACATCGCTAAGAAAAAGATTGGCCTTACTTGCTCTGATAACAGTAGGTTGTATGCCATTTTCCCGCATGATTTCAAATCCATAGCGGAAAGCAAAAGCAATTCCTTCTTGTACGGAACGATATAAATGTCCTCGCTGATGAACATTTAAATCCATATTCAAAAAATGAGCCCCTACTATCTTATTACCCAACATTCTCTCTGCTCCATTCCCAAAGGGGATTGTTTGTAACCCATCGCTACCCGCTTTTACAGAAGCCGCTGCGCTATTCATTTGTGCATACGATAAAGCAGCACCCGCCTTATCCTTAATCCATCGGTTCATAATACCACAGCCATTGATATTGAGCAATACGCCTACCCGAGAATTTTCTGTAGTATGATTTACATGAGCAAAAGAGTTAATCCTCGACTCTTTATCAAACGCTAATTTATCTGTTACAGCATATACCACGCCTGATGTACCTGCGGTAGCGGCTACTTCACCTGGATGTAGCACGTTTAATGATAATGCATTGTTGGGCTGATCACCTGCTTTATAGGCTACAGGAATTCCCGCTTTCAAAGAGAGTCTTGTAGCAACAGAGTCTTTTATATAACCATGCGGAGAAAATAAAGGTCGAGTAGATGGAAATAATTCTTTATCAAACTTAAAGTAATCAATTACATCTTCCGATAGACTTCCGGCCTGGAAGTCCCATAATATCCCTTCCGATAAAGCAGCAGAAGTAGTGGTGATTTCGCCAGTCATCTTCATAGCAATAAAATCACCAGGCAGCATTATTTTAAAAATCTTTTGGTAAAACACCGGTTCGTTTTCCTTTACCCAAGCCAACTTACTTGCGGTAAAGTTGCCGGGCGAGTTAAGTAACGAAGAAAGAGAACGCTCCTTGCCTATTGCAGCAAAAGCTTTATCACCGTAGGAAACAGCACGACTATCGCACCAGATAATAGCATTGCGTAATACATGCTGGTTTTCATCAACCAACACCAAGCCGTGCATTTGATAAGCAATACCTATTGCTTGAATTGACTGGGGATCATACTGACCCGTAGCATGACATTTTAAAATTGCCTGTTTTACATCTTCCCACCATTGATCGGGACTCTGCTCGGCCCAGCCAGGTTGCAAAGAAATAATATCCGCTTCTGACTCGGGGTAAGAAGCGGAAGCAATAATATGTTGCGAATCAGTATCAATCACTGAAACCTTTACGGACGATGTACCCAGGTCAATCCCTAACGTTAGCATTCAAAAAAATTTATTTTATGTATTTGGTGATTCCCTCTTCCAGAACAATTACATCTCTACCCCAACAATCCCATAACACGGCAACTTACCGGTAAAAGCTAATGTAAAGAATAATTTCTAAATTGCAACCGATTGCAATATTTATTTAAAAGCGCCCATTTCCCCCTTCTCAAAAGCCGGATTTATAGCCGTCACAGGAAAAGCGCTTGCTCTTCACCATAGGATCTTCGTTCCATTTTTATTTCGAAAGTTATCGGCTTTTGTGAGGCTATCAGTATTCTACTGGGCAAGCGAACGAAACCGCATCAAGTAATCTCTTTGTCATATGCTCTTGGGTATTGTGTCAAGATCTTTTTTAAGTTCAAGTATCTTACCTTCATATTTAAGAGCATATAATGAGTACAAAAAAAGATATAACCATTTATGATATAGCCGAAAAATTATCCTTATCCTCTGCTACTGTAAGTAGAGGTTTGCAGGATAATCCGGCTATTAGCAAAAAAACTCGAAAACGCATTCAGGATGCTGCCAAGGAACTGGGGTATCGACATAATAATTTTGCCAGTAGTCTTCGTAAGCAAAAGACAAATATAATTGGCGTTATTGTACATGAGTTAAATAGTAACTTCATTACCTCCGTGCTGGCCGGTATTGAAAAAATCACTACAGAAGCAGGATACGACCTTATTATAGCCCACTCTTCCGAAAGTTATAACAAGGAAAAAGCTAATGCACTCAACCTTTTTCATAAGCGGGTAGACGGCCTCATTGCTTCACTTGCTTTTGACACTACTTCACTCGATCATTTTCAGCCATATGAAGAAAGAGGCATACCTGTTATCTTCTTTGACCGCGTAGAAGAAAACAGTACTAGCACTAAAGTGATTATTGACAACCATAAAAGCGGTTATCAGGCTACACAGCATCTTATCGATCAAGGGTGCAAACGAATTATTTTAGTAACAGCTAATCTTAACCGGAACGTGTATGCACAAAGACATAAAGGATACGCTGATGCACTTCAAGATAATAAGATTCCTTATAATAAGAAGTATGTTTTAATTAAAGATCTAAGTGAGCAGTGTGGAATTGAAGCAGCGTTGGAAATCCTTAAAATGTCACCACGTCCCGACGGAGTTTTTATTACCAATGACTTTTCCGCCGCTGTTTGTATGCAAACATTAAAGGAACATGGCCTCCGAGTACCGGAAGATATTGCTATCGTTGGTTTTAACAATGATGCAGTTTGTAAAATTGTATCGCCTCAGCTCACAACAATTAACTACCCCGGTATAGATGTAGGTGAAATAGCCGCCCGAAATCTCATTAACCATTTAAAAGGTGTATCGGATATTAAAAACACCAATACCATTGTTGTTCGATCTGAACTGATCGTTAGAAAATCATCTCTAAAAAAAGGTTAGTACTGAAAAAAGAAACGGTAGGCCCATTTCATTCCGTAGCAGGCAAATTAATTTCTATGATAAGAAGATTAGACTAGTAATCTTCTTATCATAGAATCTATTATTTTAAGCAGAGTTTCTTCCTGCATTGATAATACCAAAAGAGCAGCGCATTACCAGTTTCTCATATACTTCTTTCATGGGCGACTGTATCAATTGCTCATCCAATTCTCTAATCTTGGTTAAGGCATATTGCTGAATGGTCGCCAATGGTAATACGATGCGCTCCCGCATTTGTATGGAAAGCTGATCGATTGGATAATCTACCATTAATTCCGTATGACCCGATAATTTAAACAGGTATTGTTTTGTCAGCTCATACTCGTAATATATTTTTTGCCATATTTCGCCATACTGCTTATGTGTGCCCAAATAAGCTGTTAAAGGAAAGAACGATTTCATCATTGCCATTTCGCAATTATCCAATAGCGTTTTGAAAAACAATGAATTTTTATATAGCTGCTGAAGCACTTCAAATTTTCCCTTTTTCTCCATTGTCTGCAAAGCGGTTCCTACCCCATAAAAACCGGTTACATTTTGCTTCAACTGGCTCCAGGAACCAGCAAAAGGAATAGCACGCAGTCCCTTTAAAGACAAGCCTGACGACTGCCCTCTCTTAGCAGGGCGGCTGCCAATATTTGTTTCACTGTAGAACCGAAGAGGACTTGCATTTAATAAATAATCTGCGAGATAAGGATGATCTCTCAATTCACGGTAAGCATCGTAAGAATATTCACATAACTCCTGCATCAATTGCTCTTCTACTTTTTCAAACGTTACCTCATTCTCCGTCATTAAATCATTCCAGATACCCGCATTCAATAGCTGCTCCATATTGTATTGAGCAGAATCCACCGTACCAAAATTGGAGCTTACTGTTTGCCCTTGTATCGTCAATTGAATTTCTTCGTTGGAAATATTCTTCCCCATAGAAGCATAAAACTTATGCGTTTTTCCACCTCCGCGTGAAGGAGGACCTCCTCTGCCATCAAAAAATACAACCTCTATACCATACTCTCTTGAAATACTCGTAAGCTCTTCTTTCGCTTTATAGATACTCCAATTTGCCATCAGATAACCACCATCTTTTGTACCATCAGAAAAGCCAAGCATAATCGTTTGCCTGTTCTTACGCAGTGCCAAATGTTTTTTATAAACAGGATGCGCATATAACTTCCGCATTACGGCTGCTGCTTCCTGCAAATCACCAATGGTTTCAAACAAAGGAACGATGTCTACATGCATTGTTTCCGGTTTCCATCCACTTAAGAGAAACATGCCGTACACTTCCATTGCGTTTACCGCATTCATACACTGACTAATGATATAGCGGTTGCAACCCTCTTCACCATTACTATCTTGTATAGATTGGATCGCCTGTATACTTCTCAACGTATCATTCAAAACAGCATCTTCAAAAACCGGTAAGGTTGTCAACGAAGTCAAATTGCCTAATGCATTCATCTTTTCTTCTTCGGAAAGAGATGTATAGTTATCCGGTAAGATTCCGTTTTTTTCTATAACAGCTTCTATCAGCTTCGTGTTGATACCACTATCTTGTCGTATATCCAATGATGCAAAATGAAATCCAAATATTTCTATACGACTTATCAGACTTTCTACTAAATGCAGAAATAAACCATTATGCTGATGGATGATGATTTGTCTTATTTCCTCCAGTGTTCCTAAGACCTCTTCCTTTGAAAGATTTGTCTTCTGCCCAGGAATAAATAAATTATTATACAACTTAGTCTCCAACTCAGCTAATAAGACATCTACTCCGGGAAACGTCAATCTTCTTTTAAGCCTACGCACATCCAAATAATAACACTTAAGAATACTACCGCGTAAAGCATTGGCCACTTGTAAGGTAGTGGCTGCATTCACAAAGGGATTGCCATCTCTGTCTCCTCCGGGCCAAAAGCCCATACGGATGATACCATTATTATTATCTACTGCAGCAGGGAATTGTTCTTTAAGACGGGCAACGATGTTTCCGGCAGCTTTATAAAAAACGTTTTCTAAATACCATATCAGGCTCACAGCTTCATCGTAAGGCGTTGGTTTTTGTTTTTTAAAGAAAGGTGTTCTCCCTAATTGCTGTAAGTAAGTATTTACCTGAAATGTATTATTCTCTGTCAATGCTTTGGACAAATCATGTATAATTCCTAACACAGAGCCGGGATAAAATTGTGTAGGATGCGCCGTTAAAACAAGGCGTATACAAAAATCGTTGAGCTTTTTTGCCAGCTCTTCCTGTTTACCGTCCTGAATTATTTCTGATTCCAAATGCTTCAATGTACCCACGCCATTCATGTCATGTACATTTCTAAAAGCAGCATCTTCCAGAGAATCAAATAATACTACTTGACGCTCTACATATTGTACAAAGCGAAACAACAAATCCGTTTGCTCACTTTCTTTTTCATAAGAAGTATGCTTATGTAGAAAATCTTCAATGATACGAATAGGACTATAATTCTTCTTATATCCTTCTTCACAATTATTGGATAAAACAGAAAGCAGGATACCTGTCTTTTCAATGCGATGAAAAGGCAGTGATGTAAAAAGGCTATTGTACAACTGAAAGCGAATTCCTACCTCGTTTCGAAATTGCTGTAGCGGTTGCCTGAAGGATTGACTCATTTCATTCTATTATTAATTACAAAAACATGGGGGCAAGCAGGCGTATTCGTGAAAATACTTTATTTTCCTGTAAGAACTATACACTATCAATGTTCTGTACATAAAAAAATCCCGTTGCCGGGATTTCAATTTCGTATGAAAAATATTTTTACGTTGTGCCGGGATCTTTATCGGAACTATCAACTGTTTGTGTGACTAATTCTTCTTCCTTTTTCCTTCTACCGGTTATGTACCGCCATACTACTCCACCGGCCAGTGCTAGGCCAATTAATATGGGTTTGATAAATTTTAATATTACTGCAAAGAAACCTGCTTTGGCTAATATTTTTCCAGCAACCAATCCACCAATGGTCCAAGCAGCAACATCATCTGTTTTTGAATCAAAGTCGGCATAGGTATTCCCTTTGGTAAAGCTTACCATTTGTAATACATCACCTATATGTGCATTCACTGTATCTAATGCACTCATACCTGCAATAGCTTGTAATACCAGCACGCCTTTTCTTCCGAGTACACGAATGTCATAATTCAATGTATTTTCCTCTTCATCAGGAATACTAAATTCTTTTGCCCAATAGAGAATCTTTTTATCCTTATCATAGTAAGGTTGTGTAGCCCATCCTACTAAGTCCATGGTGGTTAAATTCAATCGCTGTCTCTCTTTGTTATCTTCAGCACTATTTTTCTTTAATTCTGTCAGCAACTCATTATAATCAATCTTACCAGCATCATTATCTTTTACATAACCCATCGCCTCATAGCTTACTACAAACGTATAGCCATCGGGATCGGTAGCCGCACTAGTAGCTGGAAAAAGTAATCCCAGTATAGACTGCCCAGAAGGCGGATTGCCCCACAACTCTTCCAACACAAATTTTGCATCAGCAGTTTCTAAAAAACGGTAGCCTTCGGGAATACTGATGCTGGCAATACCGTTGGCCAATGATAGTGTTCCAGTTTTGTACTGTAAGGTACTTTCAATAGAATCCATTTTTTTTCTGATGGTCTCTATCAACAATTTGGTAGAATCGTCTATTTCTTTAGCATGTAGCAAGCTGGTAGCAAACAGTGCCGCTATAAAAAGACATAAACGGGTAGTTACTCTTTTCATATTGATTATGTATTAGACAGGAAAAATAAAGAAAGCCTTGCAGTACTGCAAGGCTTTCTAGAATATTCACTATTTCCTCTTGGCTTATTCAGCTTCAGGAGCGGTAGTTTCTGTTTTTTCCTCTGCTGCAGGAGCAGTATCTGCTTTTTTAGCAGTACTACGGCTACGACGGGTTTTCTTAGCGGCTTCTTTCGCTTCACCTTTACCCTTACCATAGATTTCGTTGAAGTCAACCAACTCGATCATAGCAGTTTCAGCATTGTCACCCACACGAGCGCCTAATTTGATAATACGTGTGTAACCACCTGGGCGGCCAGCAACTTTCTCTGCTACAGCACCAAAAAGCTCTTTTACGGCTTCTTTATCCTGTA
>CAZPPM010000019.1:0-5828 GCA_964588445.1 uncultured Citrobacter sp. | reverse complement strand
GCAACTTTCTCTGCTACAGCACCAAAAAGCTCTTTTACGGCTTCTTTATCCTGTAAGTAGCTAAAAACTACACGACGCTGGTGCGTTGTATTTGTTTTGCCTTTTGTAATTAGAGGTTCTACATATACACGCAAAGCTTTTGCTTTGGTAACTGTAGTAACAATTCTTTTGTGCTCAATCAACTGGCAAGCCAGGTTGCTTAATAAAGCTTCTCTGTGAGCTTTTGTTCTGCTTAGATTTTTTACTTTGTCTCCGTGACGCATGACGATTCAAATTTGCTAATTTGAAAATGTGCTAATTGACTAATGACACATTTCAAATTAAAGTTTAAAAAATTCGGTTGCACCGTGTCAGGAATTACAACCTACTTACCTATTAAAAGCTAATAGCCGACTTTCATTGGCACATTAGCATATTTGCTAATCAGCACATTCACCTACAACTCGTCTTTATCTACTCCCAGCTTCTGCAAGTCCATACCAAAACCAAGACCTCTTTCTGTCAACACTTGCTCAATTTCCGCCAATGATTTTTGTCCAAAGTTGCGGAACTTCATCAGGTCTTCCTGCTCGTACTGTACCAGCTCGCTTAAAGAGTTGATTTTTGCTGCTTTTAAGCAGTTGAAGGCACGCACAGAAAGATCCAAATCTTCCAATGGTGTTTTCAATACTTTACGCAGCTGAAGAGTTTGCTCATCTACTAAATCTTCTTTCTTCTCTTCTTTGTTATCAAACGTGATGTTTTCATCTGTGATGATCATCAAGTGTTGAATCAAAATACGAGAAGCTTGTTTTACGGCTTCTTCGGGATGAATAGTACCATCTGTAGAAACATCCATGATCAGCTTTTCAAAGTCTGTTCTTTGCTCCACACGGGTATTCTCGATAGTGTACTTTACATTTTTAATAGGCGTATAGATAGCATCAATAGGGATATATCCCATAGGTGCATCTTTTGGCTTATTTTCTTCAGCAGGTACATAACCACGGCCTTTACCTATTGTCAGTTCGATATCCATCTTTGCAGAAGAATCCAACGTACAAATCAATAAGTCGGGGTTCATAATTTGGAAAGAGTGTGTTCCTTCACCAATCATACCAGCTGTAAATTCAGTTCTATTTTTCAGTGACAACAAAATCTTTTCGTTAGCCACTTCATGATCCACTATTTTCTTGAAACGTACTTGCTTCAAATTCAGGAAGATTTCTACCACGTCTTCGCTTACACCTTTCATAGTAGCAAATTCGTGATCCACTCCTTCAATTTTTACACCTACGATCGCATACCCTTCCAGTGAACTTAATAATACACGGCGAAGTGCATTACCAATAGTTACACCAAAACCAGGCTCTAAAGGACGAAACTCAAATTGGGCTTCAAAATCAGTCGCCTTTTGCAATATGATTTTATCAGGTTTTTGAAAATTCAGGATTGCCATATTTCAGATTTATTTTTTAAATGATTAACAGGTCAATTGTAGTACTACTTTCAGCCACTGTTGTGTCACTCACTGCATCGTTCTGCTAGCTATTCAGCTATAACAGTTACAAGCAGTAAGTAGTTCAGGCTTACTTAGAGTACAACTCTACGATCAACTGCTCCTTAATGTTTTCAGGAACACTTTCTCTTTCCGGATACGTAATGAAAGTACCAGTCAGTTCTGTTTCATTCCAATCAAGCCAGTTGAACTTTGGATTCTTAGCACGTACTACGCTTGTGATAGATGTTCTACCACGGCTTCCTTCTTTGATGGTAATTACATCACCAGCTTTTAACTGGAAAGAAGGTACGTTTACTACTTCACCATTTACTTCAATGTGCTTGTGGCTTACCAACTGACGAGCTGCAGGACGTGAAGGAGCAATACCCATACGGAAAACTGTGTTATCCAAACGAGCTTCCAAAAGTTTAATAAGGTTTTCACCTGTTACACCTTTTCTACGAGCAGCTTCCTCAAATATTTTACGGAATTGTTTTTCCAGAATGCCATAAGTGTATTTAGCTTTCTGTTTTTCACGCAACTGCAAAGCGTATTCGCCAAGGCTTTTACGCTTACGTTTTTCACCATGTTGACCTGGAGGGTTACTGTTTTTACCCAACCATTTACCATTACCTAAAATAGGCTCCCCGAATATGCGGGAGATTTTGGTCTTAGGACCATTGTAACGTGCCATAATTATACTTTCATTTAAGCTTTTTTAGAAACCGGTACAACAATCAGTAAAAAGCTTTGGAAAAAATTAATTGCGTACCCTTTTTTAAAATGAAACCAAATTGGCTCAAGAATATGAAAAAGACCGGAAGTCAAAAAAGACCGAAAGCATATACTTGCTGTCTTTCCGGCTTCCGGACTATTTATTAAACTCTTCTCTTCTTAGGAGGACGGCATCCGTTGTGAGGCAAAGGAGTTACGTCCTTTATCATCACTACTTCAATACCGCTTTGAGAAAGGGAGCGTATAGCGCCTTCACGACCAGAGCCGGGGCCTTTTACATACACATCCACTCTTTTCAACCCTGCATCCAATGCAACTTTTGCTGCATCAGCGGCTGCCATTTGCGCAGCATAAGGGGTGTTCTTTTTAGAACCACGGAAACCCATTTTACCAGCACTGCTCCAGGAAATTACCTGACCAGTCTTGTTGGTAAGGCTTACGATAATGTTATTAAATGTTGCTGAGATGTGAGCGTCGCCATAAGCGTCCACTTTTACTACTCTCTTTTTTGCAGCGGCTTTTGCGCTGTTCTGTTGTGCTTTTGCCATAATTTTTCTGAGGTAATCTTCTTAGTTTAAAAATCTGTTTTGTTTTTCAACAAAACCCAGACCGACCCTCCTCCTGCACCGGGAATCCGTAATCAGCCTGATAGTTGTGGTGCATATCTTAAAAGCAGAAGGTATAAGGAAATTCCTTATACCTCTTACTTTAAAGTATCTTACTTCTTAGCCGCTTTCTTCTTACCTGCTACTGTCTTACGCTTACCTTTTCTAGTACGGCTATTTGTTTTTGTACGCTGGCCACGCACCGGTAACCCTTTACGATGGCGAAGACCACGGTAACAAACGATATCCAGCAAACGCTTAATACTCATTTGTACTTCAGAACGCAATTGACCTTCAACTTTCAGCTCTTCTGTAATTGTATTACGAATAGCATTCAGATCATCGTCATTCCACTCATGTACTTTTTTGTCACGGCTAATGTTATTCTTATCCAGAATATACTTAGCTGTAGAAGGGCCAATACCATAAATGTAGGTAAGTCCTATTTCGCCTCTTTTGTTTTTGGGTAAATCAACACCGGCAATACGAGCCATAATTCTATTATATTAATTTGTCTTTTACTTGGTTTACTGCTAACAGAAATTATCCCTGTCTTTGTTTAAAACGAGGATTCTTTTTGTTAATGATATACAGCTTTCCTTTACGACGTACTATTTTACAATCGGCGCTGCGTTTTTTAATGGATGCTCTTACTTTCATACTATTTAGCTTTGACCGTTGAGCCCGAGCTTATCACTTTGGGCTCTCCGCTATTTTTACTTATATCGGAAGTTTATTCTCCCCCTTGTTAAATCATATGGCGACAACTCTACTCCCACTTTGTCTCCGGGTAGTATCCGGATATAGTGCATCCGCATTTTCCCAGAGATGGTAGCCAGTATTTCATGACCATTTTCTAGTTTTACCCGAAACATTGCGTTCGACAATGCTTCAATAATAATTCCATCCTGTTTAATCAACGGTTGTTTCGACATACAAAATTTAGGGGTGCAAAGATAAGAGGATAGTAGCGAAAAAAGAAAAAACCCCGTTTATTATTTCGGGGTATTCTTATTACGTAGCAAATATAGCTACTTAAATCTTATAAAATACTGAAAAACAATATTATTATAAATGAACCTTGGTCATGTCCAAGTGCAGATTTTGCAGCTCATGTACGCCAAGTGAGTGATTAAAATGGCGCCGATCCTCCCTGTACCAGATATCCAGCAGGGAAAAATCACCTTCCCGGGGTGTCACCAGCCGGAAAGAATCCTTCTTATACTTCACCCCTTTTTCCAGATTTTCCCGTACAAAACCCAGCTTGGACAAGGATTGCTCGCTGAGCGGAATGGCTGTAATCTCTTCTGGGTTGTACCAAAATTCCTGAACACCATTGTTAATAAGCGCCTGATGGTCTTCATGGCTTACTTTTACCACGGTTCCTTCTCTTTCTACGCCATCATCATTAACAATAACATGATCCCCAGATTTGAGTTCGTTAAGTTTTAGCATAGCAAACGTTTTTTTTGTCATATGAATGTAAGAAAAAAAGCACTGGCAAAAAAGACAAATGCTGCAAGCAAGTAAGCAACCAACCCTGAATTCTAACATTCTTATCCAAACCCGTTTACTCTGCCCAGCTCATCACATAGTCATCATTTTCTATTTCTAAAGCCTGCTCTGTGATCATTAACGGATGAAATGTATCTACCATCACCGCCAATTCTTTTGTTTCCTTAGCACCTATACTTTTTTGCACAGCCCCGGGGTGTGGGCCATGTGGTATACCCGCAGGATGCAGCGTAAGCATTCCCCGGGTAACATGCTTGCGGCTCATAAAATCACCATCCACATAATAAAGTAGCTCATCACTATCAATATTACTGTGATTATAAGGTGCGGGGATAGCCTGCGGATGATAATCATATAGCCGGGGCACAAACGAGCAAACAACAAAATTATGTGCTTCAAATGTTTGGTGTACCGGCGGCGGCTGATGCACCCGCCCCGTAATAGGCTCAAAATCGTGAATGGAAAATGCAAACGGATAGCAGCAACCATCCCATCCTACTACATCAAATGGATGCGTACCATAATGTAAGCCATACAACATTCCCTTTTTCTTGGCTTTGATAAGAAAATCGCCTTTTTCATCAATGGTTTGTAATTGCTGCGGCGCCCGTATATCTCTTTCACAAAAAGGAGAGTGCTCCAATAACTGACCGTACTTACTTAGGTATCGCTTAGGATAACGCACCGGGCTGAAAGACTCTACTATTAATAATCGATTTTTTTCGGTAGCAAAATAAATTTGATAAATAGTACCACGGGGAATAACCAAATAATCGCCATAGGCAAATGACAATTCACCATACACTGTCTTTAGCACACCCTCTCCTTCATGTACAAACAATATCTCATCTGCATCTGTATTTTTGTAAAAGTAATCAGTCATGCTTTGCTGCGGAGCGGCTAATACAATATGGCAATCATTATTCACAAGTATAGGCACTCTACTCTCTAAGAAATCGCTTACCGGCTTTACTTTAAATCCTTCAAAGGAACGGTGCTTCAACATTTTTTCCTCTGCAATCCTGGGCGCTACACTTACCTGAGGTTCCGTCTTGATAATTTGTGTAGGCGGATAAATATGATACAATAAAGAGTAATCATTGGAAAAACCTTCGGTAGAAAATAATTGCTCCGAATATAATTCACCATCAGGGCGATGAAACTGTGTATGACGTTTATGCGGAATTTTTCCGAGTCTATGATAATGCGGCATAAAAGAAAATTTGAAAATGAGGTAATGAAAAATGTAAAAAAGAATAATGAGCTACTAAAAAATCAGCTTTTGATTTTTATCTATCCCCTGCCGACAAAGCCAACGTAGCCAGCAAAAAAATATATTTCCAGCGGCGCTTATCAATATAGTATGTAAAATTTCTGTGGTATGGCATAGCTATCTATGAATAAAAATAAGCAATTACCGATTGAAAAACGATTTTTGCAGTATGCAATTACCTACTGTTGGCTTATTGTTTATTCAAAACAGGAAACTCTTA
>CAZPPM010000018.1:23439-35394 GCA_964588445.1 uncultured Citrobacter sp. | reverse complement strand
GTATAGATTTTATGAGTGATGCATTAAGTAACGGTACAAAGTTCCGTTCGTTCAATGTTATTGATGATTACAACCGTGAAGTATTATTTATTGAAACAGATTATTCGCTCAAAAGCAGCCGTGTAATATGGGTGTTAAAACATCTGATAAACCGATATGGCAGGCCTCAAAAAATACGTATGGACAACGGTCCTGAATTTGTAGCAAAACTGGCGCAATCATGGAGTGTAGTAAACGAAATAGAGTTTAAATATATTGAGCCAGGGAAGCCCATGCAAAATGGTTATGTAGAAAGATTTAACAGAAGCTACCGGGAAGGAGTTTTAGACGCATGGCTGTTCGATAACATTGATGAAGTAAGAGAAGCAACGCAGGCATGGCTGGACGATTATAATAATGAAAGACCACATGATGCACTTGGAGGACTATCGCCACGGATGTATAGAGAAAAAAACAACAATGCTATTGGGCTCCGTTCCGCTACGGCTACGTCCAATAGCATTGCATATAAACTGAAAATAGTCTACTTTTAAACTGTACTAATAAGGAGATTTTACACACAAAAACATTGATTTTTGCCTTAAAGAAACAAGAGTCAAAAGTGGTTGTAAAGGGTATTATTCATATTATTGATATCAGTTTTTTCCCTGAGAAAAAACACGTATATGCTCTTCTGTAACTTTATCCCAATTAAACTCTTTTAATGCACGCGCTTTTGCTTTTTTCGCAAAATTTTCAATAAGTGCCTTATCTCCTTCTGCTAATTGAATTTTTTGTGAAAGAGAATCTACATTACCTCTTTCAAACGTTAGAGCAGTATCCTTAACCGCATATAAATTCTCTTCTATATCGCTTACTATAAGAGGAACTCCCAAGCCCATAACTGACAATATTACAGGAGACAGCCCTTCTACATCTGAAGGTTGTATATAACAGTATGAATTGAGCATAAGTCGAGTTACATCTTCTCCATAAACAAAACCAGGAAATATTACTTTGTCATTTCCCATCGCTAGTATTTTTCTTTCATAATCAGAAGGATTTGGGCTACCGCCAACCAGAACTAATTTTTTGGAACTTCCCGACTTAATAAATGCTGGGATTAGATAATGAAGCCCCTTATCCGGAATAAATCTACCTACAAAAAGATAGTATTCGCAATTTTGTAAATTGAGGGTTCTTAAAATAGTATTATTTTCTGAAACGAGTGGCATTTCACTACCAAATGGAATAAACTCAAATTTTTTGTTGAATTTTTTTTCGAATTTTCTACGAGCAATTACATTGTCAAATATTACTTGGTTTGGCAATCTAGATGTTAGAAAGGCTGAAAGACGCAAATAAACCTTTCCGTACCAAGGCCATTTATCTCTTTTCCAATCAATACCATCTTGACTAATATATACTTTTTTACCAAATAAGCGTAAGGGTAGAGCCCATATACTATTACCCCCATTTTGAATATGAACAACATCTGCTGTATTTCGAAAAATAATATGACAGGTACATCTGAAAGAGTGCCAAAGAGTATCAAAACCTTTAGTACTAAACGTTTTAAAAGTGACAATCTTAACACCTTTATATTCTTTGATATCCACAAATACATCTTTATACTTACGATTATAGGCTAATACTGTATGTCCTTTTTCAACTAAGCGTGGCATAAGTTCCATAGCGAATTTATCAGCACCAGCCCCTCCTTTTGAAGGGGGTAAAGTTCTAAAGCCAAATGCAGCAATTCTCATTTTTTTAGAGATTATTTTTAAGATAGTCTTTGTAGTAAAGTTCGATATAATCTGCAAGAGCAACTTTCCAGTCTCTCATAACATTTAGGTTTCGCAACTCTAGTTTCTTATTAACCAATCTCTCACAAGGAGGACGTTGGGCAAAATAAACATCTTTAAAATAATCGGACGACACTTCAGTAAGCTTTACCTTATCGGACATTTCTAGTAACGAAATTAATTCTTTCGCTACTTCCATTCGACCTGTTTGTCCTTTACAGACAAGATTATAAAGACCCCAATGCCTTTTCTCAATTAATAATTTTACATTCCTTGCAAAGTCTAGGGTAAAAGTAGGTGTGCCATCTTTATCATTTACAATAAAAAGTTCTTTTCTCCCATCAACAAGTTGTTTAATAAGCTTGCTGATAAACTTTTTGTCTTTTCCTGGCCCTCCACCCATCATCCACCCTGCCCTACAAATAATATACTTTTTGGCATGCTCAATTACATAGCGTTCCCCCATGTACTTAGATCGTGCATAGTGACCTAGAGGATTGGGGGTATCCCAGTCATCATAAAGTTCCTTTTTCCCATCAAAAATACCCGCTGTACTAATATACAGCAATGGTATATTAAGATTATTGGCTATTGTAACAGCATTTTCAACAGCAATCGTATTTGTTAAATAAGTATCATCAATATTTTGTTCACAAAACTCTAGGTCGGTATATGCACCTAAATGAAAAAGATAATCAGGATTAAAAACTTCAACATCTTGCTTATAATTTTCAAAATCGCGAAAGTCAAGAAAACTTAACCAATCTTCATTAACATCTTTATCTGTACATTTTATTTGATAATCACTTTTGAATACTCTATAAAAAGCTTCCCCTAGCATTCCTCCTGCCCCTGCGATATAAATCTTGTGTTGCATGCAGCTATGAAATTAAATTTATGATTTTGATTAGGTTTTGATTATATTCTTTTGGATTAAACTTATCAACGACTAACGTTTGTAATGAGTTACTTAGTTTGTTTCGAAATTTTTTATTTTGAAAAAGTGTTGTGATACTTAATGCAAGTTTCTCATAGTCGCCAATATCTACTAATAAACCAGTTTCATTATTTTTTATATAATTTCTTATTGCTGCAGTATTTGAAGCTACAATTGGTATGCCATTAGTTGCAGAATCTAAAAGAACTATAAGTCCTGCTGGAACATCTTCTGTAATTGGCAAAGCAACTAAATAGGCTCCTTTTAGAAGCTCATCAAATTTACTTTTTTCGATGTCAAATAAAAGGTCAATATTTTTCGGAATACTAATAGATGTATCAAAGTATTTTCTTCTGGCTACACCTACATATTTTATTTCCGGGGTAAGTGTACATGCTTTAAATAATGTAACCCAATCCCGGCGAGCTTCTCCTCCACAAAAAACATAATTATTCTGGTCGCTTTTTTCAGCTTTAATAAAAATGCTACTATCTACAACATCAGATAACTCATAAAATTTTTCCTTGTTCAAGTTAAATTGGTTAGAATACCTATCTACTAATTCTAAAGAATTTACTGTAATGTAAAAAGAGGGAGTTTGTAGTACTTTTCGGAACAATGTGTCTCTAAATTTGCCTATAAGTCCATTTTTGGCAGGTGCAATTATATTCAAAGCAAGTACTTTCCGATTGACGCATAATAACTTAGACACCCAACCTACAGCTATTGAAGTTGTAAAGTTCCAGCAAATAATAAGATCCCCGCGTTTTGACTTTTTAAGAGCTTTGTAAGCAAGTATTAAATATTTAAAGTATAGATTTAAAGCTCCTAGTTTAGATGTATAATCTTTGGAATCATTTTTATTTGAAATCCCAATCACTTCATATTCAATACCTTTACTTTTAAAAGCGTTTTCAACAAAAAAAGCACTATCATATTTCCAGTCTACTAAAAAAAAAATTTTCATTTAGTATTATATCTTAGATAAATTAAGTTCCATAGCGAATTTATCAGCACCAGCCCCTCCTTTTGAAGGGGGTAAAGTTCTAAAGCCAAATGCAGCAATTCTCATTTTTTTAGAGATTATTTTTAAGATAGTCTTTGTAGTAAAGTTCGATATAATCTGCAAGAGCAACTTTCCAGTCTCTCATAACATTTAGGTTTCGCAACTCTAGTTTCTTATTAACCAATCTCTCACAAGGAGGACGTTGGGCAAAATAAACATCTTTAAAATAATCGGACGACACTTCAGTAAGCTTTACCTTATCGGACATTTCTAGTAACGAAATTAATTCTTTCGCTACTTCCATTCGACCTGTTTGTCCTTTACAGACAAGATTATAAAGACCCCAATGCCTTTTCTCAATTAATAATTTTACATTCCTTGCAAAGTCTAGGGTAAAAGTAGGTGTGCCATCTTTATCATTTACAATAAAAAGTTCTTTTCTCCCATCAACAAGTTGTTTAATAAGCTTGCTGATAAACTTTTTGTCTTTTCCTGGCCCTCCACCCATCATCCACCCTGCCCTACAAATAATATACTTTTTGGCATGCTCAATTACATAGCGTTCCCCCATGTACTTAGATCGTGCATAGTGACCTAGAGGATTGGGGGTATCCCAGTCATCATAAAGTTCCTTTTTCCCATCAAAAATACCCGCTGTACTAATATACAGCAATGGTATATTAAGATTATTGGCTATTGTAACAGCATTTTCAACAGCAATCGTATTTGTTAAATAAGTATCATCAATATTTTGTTCACAAAACTCTAGGTCGGTATATGCACCTAAATGAAAAAGATAATCAGGATTAAAAACTTCAACATCTTGCTTATAATTTTCAAAATCGCGAAAGTCAAGAAAACTTAACCAATCTTCATTAACATCTTTATCTGTACATTTTATTTGATAATCACTTTTGAATACTCTATAAAAAGCTTCCCCTAGCATTCCTCCTGCCCCTGCGATATAAATCTTGTGTTGCATGTGTTTTTAATTATTGTTGATATTATTTTTATAAATTGACAATAAACCAGAATAATGTATGTCAGGACTAAAATTTGTTTCGGCAAAAGCTCTTGCCTCTCTTGACATTTTTTCATAGGTATCATTACTTAAACTATTAGCATTAAGTAATAGTTTGGATAGCTCATCAACATTTCCTACTTGAAACATGAACCCGTTTTTTTGTTTTTGTATAAGCTCTGGAATACCTCCAATTTCAGATGCGATTACAGGCTTTCCTAACGCATAAGACTCTAGTATTGTAAGCGGGTTGTTTTCATACCATTCTGAAGGCACAATTATAAAACTCGCATTTTTAACTATATTCCATAATTCTTCTCCATTTTTCTTTCCTAAAAAACTAATATTATCATCATTATCCTTACTATATTTTTCAAGAAGGGGACCTGTACCTACAATTTTTAAACTTACTTTTGTTAGCCTAGCAGCCCTTATTAACGTCTCTATTCCTTTTTCTCTAGAAAGTCTACCAAAGTATAAAAAATATTCTCCTTTTTTATGATTAGGCTCAATTCTTTCAATATCAGCAATAAAATTGTAAAGGGTTGAATTATTATAGCTATATAATTTATCGAATTCTATGTGTTTTTCTTTTATAAATTTGCTAACAAAAATATAATGGTTTATATAATCTTTAGGCCTTACAATATATTTTCTGAAGTAAGCGTCTGCTGATAGAACTAAACTTTGCAATAGACTACCTTCAGAGCATTTATGTATAGTCGCATTTGCATAAAAACCAGTTTTGCACCTTTCGCATATTTTATTTGATCCATCTAAAAAAAGGTATGCTGGACATATAAGTCTATAATCATGTATTGTTATAATTACTGGCACCTTCTTTTTACGCAGCGCTTTCAGTATTGACGATGAAAGCGTACCCATAAATAAATGTACATGAGCTATATCAGGTTGTTTTTTTTCTAATAGAAGCAATAGTTTTTTATAAGCCTCTGTATTATATAAATATGATTTAGTGTGCAAAATTTTTTGAAAAAATCCTAGCTTGCGAATATCTCTGTACTTAGGAAAAAAAAATTGTTCATTAGAATATTCATTTCTAGTGTCTGCCATACTAAAAGTAAATACATCATGGCCATTTTGTTTAAGCAAATCTATTGTATTAAAAAAGGCTATATCGGCACCTCCACGCCTGTAGTAGCAATTGTTAATTTGTAGAATTTTCATTTGTACACTGTTTGGCAGACATTATCAATTAGCATTAATTATTGGAAATCGTCTCATAATTTTCAAAAATTCCTTTGCTCCAAGTGTTTAGCTTAAAGTTATTAACAACATACTCTTTTTGAATTCTAGCAAAGTTTTCTTTTTCTTCTGCTGTCAATGAAATAGATTTTAATATTTTTTCTTTTAAATCTTCCACATCTTCAACTTCAAACTCGAAAGTAAAAGGTATATTAAGATCTTTTTGAGCTAAAATTCTGCTGGCAATAATTGGTGTGCCACAATATGCAGCTTCCACAAGCGAATAACAAAACCCCTCAGATCTACTTGAGGAAATAAAAACATCAACATATCTATAATAACTAGCTATGTCTTCTCTTGCATCGACGATTTTTATCCACGATGGCATAGTAGAGTAGTTTGAAAGAATTTTATCCTCAATAAAAGATTTATTAGCAGCAACACTTATTAGTAACGTAAACTTTCCTGTAACTGTTTGCAATTCATCTACAGCACGTATTACTAAGTCTATACCTTTTCGAAAATAGTCAAAACCAAATACTAATAATAGCTTATTGTCTTCTGGTATTCTAAAAGACTTTCTATTTAGTGCCTGAAATGTGTTAAGTCTTGTGAAATCAATAGCATTGGTCACATATGTAACTTTTTCTTTTATTTTTATTTTGGAGGCAAGATAATGTTCAGCAACAGCTTTTGAGCATCCAATTGTTAAATGAAAATTTATGAACTTATTTTTGATAAATTCTATTGACTTTGATTTAGCATAATAAGGATTGTGTAAGTGTCGAATTAGAAATACATTTTTATCAAAAAACTTATTATAAATATTTAACCAAATAGCAGACTTCCATTCAAAAAAATGGGTGTGAATAATTTTAACATTGTGCTTCTTCACAATCTTTTTTAAAGATAGCAAACTTTTAAAACCCTCTCCCGATACAAAGTATATAATATGCCCCTTTTGCATCAACTCATCAGTCCATGATATATTCTTATCTCGTTTTTGGAAAACATAAACTTGAACTATATTTTCAGATTTTAGCAATTCTTCTAGATGTAAAAGAGATTGTAAAAAATTACCTTTATATGGCGCATTATAGTTCAAAAACTGAATTACATTTTTCTTTTTCATCAATAACAACAAGAGATTAGCTAATATTAATTGCTTTTTTACTATTGACTATGATAGTGACGTATAAAATTTCTTATATTCAATAGCCGTGTTTTCAATTTTGAACTTACTAAGCTGATTTTGCCTTTTTTGTACTATTTCATTCTTAGAAAGAGGCATTAGTAGTGCTTGTTCTACTTTCAAATAAAAATCTTCAACATTAAAATCATCTGGCAAAAAACACCCTTCCATATCAGCACCAATTTCTTTGTGTGGAAGAATAGGTGATAAAACACATGGAACTCCCACAAAAAAGGCTTCTAATACCGTAATGGGTAATCCTTCAAATATAGATGTATTAAGAAAACAGCTAGATTTATTCATTAGGGAAAAAATAACATTAGGAGTACAAACGCCTAAATAATATAAAGGCTTTTCTTCAAGCAAAGAGCCTATTTCATTATAGTCATCATCTGGAGCACCACAAATCAGGAAAGCGACATTCTTTTCTTTGTATTTTTTTGCAATTTCTACGACAACACGATAATTTTTCTGCTTAGCTATCCTTCCTACACACAAAACCAACTTCGCTGTAGCAGGTATATGATTCTTTTCTAAAAAAGCAATTGCGCTATTGTCTATTTCAGGCCTAGAAATTCCATTTTGAATAGTAATACTTTTGCAGTTTCTTTTCTGGGTTAACTCTTCAGCTGAGTGGGAACAAAATATAGTAGGTATTTTTAAATTTAATAGCCTAGTATGGAAATACCAATTTTCTGGGGCTACGTGGATCGATATGACGTATTTTATCGGAAACATTTTTCTAAAAAAAAATCTATAAAATCCAAGAAATGTATGAGAAAAACTTAAATGAGAATTCACAACATCTGGTTTATATTTTTTTAAGAATTTGTGATATAGCCTGAAACTTTTCAAAATAGAAAAATTTTTTCCTGGAATTCTATCTAAACTGATAACACTAACCCCAAGTAAAGAAAGCTCATTAATCAAGGTGTTCTCAAAATTAGTGCTTAATGGTTTGTCAATTAACACCACTTGTACAACATCTCCGTGCTTTATTTGCTCTTTAATTAATGAGCCTAAAAAAGTTTGAGCACCGCCTGAGTGCATATTTATAATAACATGACAAATTTTCATAAATAATTATCTATCGCCTTATATATTTTACTAGAGGAGTAATTTTCTTCTATGAACTCTTTTGACAAAGCCGATGTTTTCTCCCAATATGATTGATTGGTTAGGAGGTTTATTGCCAATTCTGCTATATCCTCGTCTTTATCTGCTATCAAAAATGATAGTTTCTCATTAAATCCCATACAATCTAAAGCATTATGTGTCCCGATAGCGGGCACACCAATACCCATTGATTCAGGAATTCTTCCGCGAAAGCCACTCGCAGTTTCCATGGGGATTATATGTACTTTAGCTTGCGCTATAAATTCCAAAGGCTCTGCTACAAAACCAGTTACAGTAACATAATCTAAGCCAGAAAGCCCCTTCTGCTTTTGTGTGGGATTACCTCCAACAATAAGTAATCTAGCATCTTTAACTCTTTTTTTAATTAACGGAAAAATATTATTCCAAAGTCTATCAAAAGCAATTATATTTTGATTGTCACCAAGATTTCCATAAAAAAGAACAGTATTACCAATTGGCGCTATTGAATTTTTTTTTAACCGGATCATGTTCACCCCAATTGGAACAAAGTATACTTTCGAATAATACCTCGAATAATAATTATACTCGTTTTTTGATATAGCTAAAAGAACGCTAGCCCTTTTTAGACTATCAGCTTCCATTTTTTTATAATTTCTCAGCCATAATTTTGGGAATAACACTTTTATTTTTTTCCTATTTAGTTCTAACTCTCTTTGAGAGCTTAATAAATTATGTGTATCTACAATTTTATTAATAGATTTTTTTTTTATATAATTAAAAAATGAAGAAGCTCCAAACCAATAATCTACAATTACAGCATCAACATTTTCTATATTTAGGGCTAGTTGCTTAAAAGATTTTTTGTGCCAACCTCCATTACATATCTGATAATCAATAGGAAAAATACCTATGTAGTCAAATAGCCTCCATTTAAACCTTAAAAGAACCCCTAATACAGATTTTTTAGTTGGCCTTTCAATAAAAAAACATGTACAATACTGGGAAAGTAAATTTACTGTCTCTTTTTTCTGTAAATCATTATCAACTAGAGAAATAAATATTATAGAATTTGTTTGAGAAAGAAATTTGATTTTCTCGTAGACCCTAACCCTATTTGCCATATTTAAAGGGAAAATAGTATCAGGAAAATACAATAATACAGTTTTCATGAACTTTCTGAAGTTAGGGGGATGTTTTGACGCAAAAGTAATACTTAAACTGAAAATAAGAAGCCCCGAGTGATGAGATATTGACATATTTTAAGCATGTACCTCTTTTTAGAATATTATACAGCTTATAAACTACTTTAAACACCCAACGTTCATTATTATATATAACTATAGTCTTGCATCTTATGTTTTACCATAAAATCGGCACGACCCAAGAAGCAACAGTATCATCCTTTTTAGAATAAAACAGTACTTCGGAAAAGACAACTAAGAGTATACTATAGAAGGAATTTAAGCTTTAAGGTATTATATCCAATATGCATATATACCAACTAGGTAAAAGTAATTGGGAAGAAAAGTTCATCAAAATAAGCTTTGTAGGACACTGAAATATAATGCTTAATGGAGAGAAGCTTGAAAACCATCAAATTTTCTAAATAAAAAAATCAATCTGCCAAAACTTGAGTAATCGTCCATAAAATTCAACCCTATGAATCGTTTAGAAATTATTTTCCCTAAAACTTCTTAAAAAAAAATAAATTATTTTTTTCGAACATATATTTTGGCAAAATTTTTGATACTTATTTGTTGTATTATTTTAATCCAATACCCTATGAGTAAATATACTATTTACCCAATACCTAATGTAAAAAAAGGTAACCCCTCGTTTAATGAAAAGATTGAAGAAGAAAATTTTGCTACCTCAATCTTTCTTCAGAGTAGATTTATAAAATTATTCTTTTTTTTATTCGCAGTTTTTTTTACAAGTGCTTCATCAAATGCGCAGGTTACATATTTTACATTAGATACTATTCCTTATAGTGAGCCTGATTTAATTACACCTGGTCGAGGTGCTAATACTTTTTATAATACCACTCAGCTTGTCCCTATTCCTGATAATAATAATATTTGGTCCTTAGACAATGAAATACGATTGACTTGGTCTGAATTACAACCATTATATGAAGGACAATATAATTGGACTAGTTTAGAAAATGCTTTTAAAGCTTCCATCGACAAAAGACAAAAATTATCCCTAGGCATAATGACAGTTGAAGAGGGTAGCCGAACTAGTCAGGTAGTTGAAGGCGCTGTTTGTTCTTACCCTTTGTTTGTTCATGTAGCCATGCAAAAAGAATCTATAAAAGATTGGAAAGTTAATGGACTATGGGTCCCTAACTGGAACAGTAATACTTATTTATCTTCTTTTGAGGTTTTTTTACTGGCCTTAGCCAACCATATAAACAATACTTCTTATAAAGGTATCCCCTATAAAACTGTATTAAGTAAAATGCAAATAAGAGGATATGGTAATTGGGGAGAGTGGCACAATGTAGGATCTGGTAGAGGAAATGAACCATTAGGAACAAAAGCGACGGAAAATTCATTGAAACGTATTGTAGATGCCCATATAAATGCTTTTCCTTCCCATCAATTGCAGTGTATGGTTGGTGCATTTTGTTGCGAGTCTTATCCTTCTATAGCCTATCACTTACTTACAGCCAGAAATAGTTGGGGTGAAATCGGGTGGGCAAAGGATCATTTAGGAAGTACCGCTCCTTGGTATCCAGGTTATGCCGAAGAAAATGTGTGGATCTATAATGGCGTTAGGTTAAGGGATTTAATCATGAATAAATGGAAAACTGCAAATATTAGCGGCGAACCGATGAACAGTCAAACAGAAGTCACACATAACGGACAAGTCTTTGGGCTTATGGAGCATCAGGTAAGGCTTTATCATGTTTCACAATTTAACAACCAAACTAACTATCCTTCTGCTCATGAAAGCACCTTAAATCTTCGTGCTGCCAGTAAAGCAGCGGGTTACCGCTTACATGTAAATTCCGGTTCAATAAGCAAAACAGGAAACAACCTGAACATATCTCTTAACTGGAGCAATATTGGCGTTGCCCCTATATATGAAAACTGGGATGTTTGGTTCGAGTTAAGGAACGGCAACTCTGTCGTATGGAAGGAAAAGTCTTCTTTTAACCCAAAACTATTCCTCCCTGGTAAAAAAACGGTTACCGACAATTTTACTATTAATATTGAAGGAAATCTACAAATGTTTTTAATCATTAAAGATCCAACAGAATACAGAAATCCACTTCCTCTCTACAACAGAAACAAAAATAATGACGGAAGCTATTTGTTAACAAATATTCAATTAACGCATATACCCGTAAACCAAGCCCCTATAGCAAATGCAGGTAGAAACCAAACAATCAAACTTCCGAATAACTCTGTTACACTAAATGGCAGCTCTTCCTATGATCCTGATGGCACCATAAGATCATATAAATGGACTAAAACATCTGGCCCTTCCGGGGGCAACATTACTGCCACAGACGAAATAACTACTACTGTAACAGAATTAAATCAAGGCACCTATGTTTTTCAGCTAACTGTCACTGACAATGAAGGGTTAATTGGCACTGACCTTGTTTCCGTAATTGTTTCGCCTATAGAAAATATAAATAATAATAGTAATCAAGCCCCAGTAGCCAACGCCGGTAATGACAGAACTATTCAATTACCAACT
>CAZPPM010000018.1:0-23339 GCA_964588445.1 uncultured Citrobacter sp. | reverse complement strand
AAGTTCAGGTAAGAGCAGCCGCTAATCAAGCCCCAGTAGCCAACGCCGGTAATGACAGAACTATTCAATTACCAACTAATTCTATTACTTTAAACGCTTCAAATTCCTATGACCCTGACGGTACTATTAGTACTTATTCATGGAACAAAATATCGGGACCAACAGCAGGAACCATAACCAGCCCCAATAACGTAAGTACTACAGTACGTAACCTCGCAGTTGGCACCTACCTCTTTCAATTAACCGTAACTGACAACAATGGTGCAAATGCTTATGATACGGTAAAAGTTCAGGTAAGAGCAGCCGCTAATCAAGCCCCAGTAGCCAACGCCGGTAATGATCAAGTTATTACAATTTCATCCTCACCTATTCAGTTAAATGGTAGCCTGTCTTTTGATCCTGATGGTACCATTATAAGCTATTCTTGGAGTTTATTATCAGGACCATCTGCCATCAACTTTTCTTCTGCCTCTATAGCGGAACCGGAAGTTACAGGACTGATTGCTGGCGATTATCTATTTGAGCTGAAAGTTAAAGACAATAAAAATGCAATAGCATCAGATACTGTTAAAATATCAATGGTGAACAATTTTCGATCTGCAAACGAAACGTTGACACTTTTTCCTAATCCTGCAATTAATATACTAAATGTTAAGTATCTCAATCAATCAGATGGCAAAGTTCAGATCACATTGCATGATTTGTCTGGTCGTACAATTATAACAAAACAGGAAAATGTATCACATAACTACAGCATTACAGTATTGGATGTTTCTACTCTAACAAAAGGGACATATTTCATTGTTATTACTGATGCCTCAGGAGGCAAGAGAACAAAAACCTTTATAAAGAGCTAATAACACGACCTCTCATTATGCAAAATGATATCTGAGATATAAATACATAGCATTCCGTATAGTTATTAGAAGCCAAACTATCAATTATTTTTTTTCAAAGAATTGGATGTCCTTTCAAACCCTGACATTTCAATGCATCTATATATATATCCACCCCACCGAAACAGTAGGTGATTAGAACTTCAAGGTCTTTGTGATTCTAATTTATATTAAAGCAGAATATACTACTTAACCCCTACAATTTCAATAATAGGGCTATTTTATAAAAACTATACTCCCACCTTAAGAACAAAAAAGAACAACACCGTTAATTTGTTTAACTATACCTTAGCAGATATTTTTCGCATAAAAGAAAATATACCATAGAATTATCCAATTCTTCTGAAATCTCCGCTAATTGCCCTGTATCTTGTAGCCAAGAATTATGTAAAAGCAACTCACTCCGTAACAACTATTTATTAAATCTATGCCCCAAAAATTTAAGTTAACCATCAGGTCTTTTTATCTAATTTTAATTTTAATTACCAGCATTTTTTTTAACTCGTCGTGCATTAGTACCAAAAAGGTTAACTATTTCAATGGAATTACTGAAGGCACAATTACCAACACAAGTAATACTTCTTCTCTTGAACCAATAATTCAAAAAAATGATATTCTTAGTATCTTAGTTACAAGCCCCAGTACTGATCCGGAAGCTACTGCTATGTTCAATCCGCAAGTCTCTGTAGGTACTTACAATCAACAAATTAACACCGGACAGTCAAGTAATACTGGATATTTGGTAAATATTGACGGAAATATACAATTCCCTATTCTTGGGCTCTTAAAGGCAGACGGTTTGACAAAGGCTCAATTAGAGTTACAAATTGCGACTTTACTTACCGATAAAAAACTTCTAGTCTCGCCTATAGTTACCGTTCGCTTTCTGAATTTTAGAGTAACTATTCTTGGGGAAGTAGGAAAGCCGTCTGTTGTGACTACACCAAGTGAAAAACTATCTTTATTAGAAGCTCTAGGTCTCGCGGGTGATTTAACAATATATGGTAACAGGAAAAATATACTACTTATTCGCGAAGACAAGGCACAAAAAATAGTTAAGCGAATAGACATTAATTCAACAGAACTCCTTAGTTCGCCTTATTATTACCTTAAATCAGGAGACATAATAATTGTAGAACCCACTAAAAATAAACTTGCCAGCGTTAGTAGATCAAACGCTTGGCTGCCTATAATGTTTGGTGCCCTTTCGTTTGCAACAATAGTCGCAGACAGAATAATAAGATAGAAAATGAAAACATCCCCTTACAATAATCACTATAATACTACAAGTCCAGAGTCACAATTGGGAACTACCAGTGAAAACAACCCAATGGCTGATTTTATTTTTAAATATCTGCCTTACTGGCCTATTTTTTTAATTCTATTTTTGGTCAGTTTATTTTCCGCTTGGTTTTATTTAAGGATAACACCTCCTGTTTATAAAATACAAGCATCAGTAATGGTGAAAGATGAAAAAAAAGGTGTTACGGATGGCCAAACGATTAACGCATTAAATCAAGTTTCTGAAAAAAGCACTATCGAAAATGAGGTAGAAGTATTACAGTCACGGAAGATTATGAGCGAGGTTGCTAAATCGTTAAATCTCTATGTGAGCTACTATGAGAAACAGAAATTCTCTAAAATTGAAGCTTATTTAAGCACTCCTATTAGGATAGAAGTTGCGCAACCTGAATCAATAAACAAACTATCCAAGTTTGAATTTAAATACTCTGGAACAGATAAAACTGTAATAATTAACTCAAATAAGTACCCCTTAGATAGCTTCTCAAAAACAGAATACGGTCTTTTAAAGTTTACCTTAAATAAAGATTCACAAAACATCAAAGAAGATGGAGTCTTTTTTGCAACTATCATCCCTCTTCAAAGTGCAACATTTGGCTTGCAATCGTCTTTTGAGGCATCGCCTTCGACAAAGCTCACCTCAGTTATATCTCTAAACCTTAATAATGAGAACACTTTACTAGGAGAAAGGATCGTAAACGAAATAATTAAAACTTACAATAAAGTAAATCTAGACGAAAAAAATAAATTAGCTTCCGCAACTTCCGATTTTGTAGAGGATAGACTTAAAATTATTGAACAAGAACTCACTGATATAGAAAAAAAGGCTCAATCCTATAAATCTTCTAGAGGTGCTGTGGACATTGGTACGCAAGGACAAATCTTTTTACAAAGTGTCAGCGCTACCGATCAGCAACTAAATGATGTAGATATCCAGCTTTCTACTTTAAATGAAGTAGAAAAGTATATGAGGTCCAAAGATGAACCCGAATCTGCCAGCGGAGGCATAACACCTTCTCTTATTGGTATTAAAGACCCCACTCTCCCAGAATTATTGAAAAAACTTTCTGACCAAGAGCTCTCTTACGAAAAAATCAAAGCTACAACTGGAGAAAACAATCCCGTTGTCACTTCTATCAAAAGTCAGATAAGTAAGCTTAAAACAGATGTAATTGATAATGTAAAAAACCAGCGATCAAATTTACAAGCGACTAAGCTAAATTTAAATTCAGCTAACAATACTTATTCTTCAATTCTTAGTAGCATACCTCAAAAAGAAAGGGAATTAATTGACATTAGCCGTCAACAAGCCATTAAAAGCGATCAATATGCTTTTCTCCTCAAAAAGAAAGAGGAAAGTGATCTATCCTATGCTTCGAACATGTCAGATATTCGTATAATTGACGAAGCAAGTGCTTCTCCTTTTCCTGTTTCCCCGAAAAGGATGTTTATTTATATTTTATTTGTAGGTGCTGCTATGGCTTTGCCCTTACTATTTTTAGCAATAAAAGAATTATTAGCAACTAAAATTCTATTTAGGCAAGAAATAGAAAAACTAACCAATATTCCTATAATTGGAGAAATTACTTATAGTAAATTGAATGAAAAAAATCCAATAGTTATTCAGGAAGGAAAGAGAACTTTTATAGCTGAGCAATTTAGGCGAATACGATCTTCTCTCGGATTTATAAGCAGTACAGTTTCTAAAAGAAAAATACTAGTCACCTCATCATTATCTGGCGAGGGGAAAAGTTTTGTTGCATTAAACATATCGTTGAGCATTGCCATGACCGATAAAAAGGTTGTACTATTAGAGTTAGACTTAGCCAACCCCTCGCTTGGAAAAAAGATGAATATAGAGTATGCAGCAGGTGCCAGTGATTTTTTGAAGGGTGAAGCGTCGCTAAAAGATGTGCTTCAAAGAGGTGTTATTCACCAAAATCTTTCTTATATACCGGCAGGAACACTCCCCGAAAACCCATCTGAGCTTTTAATGCGTCCAACACTAAACCAACTCCTGGACACCCTTAGTGATGAATTTGATGTAATTATTATAGATTCAGCGCCTTCCGGGCTTCTCTCAGATGCACAAGTCTTATCACCTTTATGTGATACTACATTGTATGTTATTAAACATGGATATACTCCAAAAAAATATGTTGAAAGGTTAGACCAAGAAAAAATTGAGGAACAACTTCAAAACATACGAATTATTTTTAATGGCATAAAGTCAAGAGGTTTTTCTAAAAACGGCTATGGCTATGGTTACGGCTATGGTTATGTTTACAATGACAAAAAGATGAAAAAGAAAAAAGTGTATAGTGGTTCGTAAATATTTTTTCAATATCTGTCTTTAAGTAGCTGGCTATATTTTTGAGTATAAAATTTGAGTATAATATATTAAAGTGCAACAATTACTTTCATTCATTGCATATCCGATTATAATCAATAAGACATTTACAGTTTACAACATACCAATAGAGAAGGATAGTGACAAGACCCCGATTTACGAGAAGGAAAGCGTTAACCTTATTGGCAATATTTGTAACATTAATATTGCCATTTATACCTAAAGCAAATTTAGCTCACTCAATAGGATTTAGCTATACGGTAATATTAGATGGAATTCTACACGGGGTTTACTATTTTTTCCTTACTGTTTTTCTTATCTACCTAAACAGAGGATTTAAACTCTGGGCCATTTGGTATCTCTTACTTTTTGGCTCTACTCTTTTCGAATTTATACAACCAGGGAAACTTTCAATACACGATATTTATGGCAATATCGCAGGCATTACCTTAGCAACGCTCCTATGGCCTTACATTGAAAAAAAAATATTACAGAAAAAGAGGAAGAGACGGTCTGGGTCATACAAGAATAAAGTTCGCAAATAAAAATAACTTTACTCACTCATTCCTCCCGGGTAGCATAGGCACAAACTGAAAGTAATCGAACACCTCTTCCTTAATGCCACCCGTGGCTAGCTTTGTCAATCTTTTCATTAATTGAGGCTGATTCTCCTCTCCTACAGGTATTACCATCATACCATCTGGCTTTAATTGCTCTAGCAATTTTTCAGGTATAGAAGGTGCCGCAGCCGTAATAATTACCCTGTCAAAAGGCCCGTAAGTAGGTAGCCCCTGATAGCCGTCCCCATAAAAAAACTTGATACTGGGATACTTTTTCAGAAACGCAAAGTCCCTGTTATTATCAAAAAGCTTTCGCTGCCTTTCTATCGTATATACCTGCACTCCCATCTCTGCCAGCACCACAGCCTGATAAGCACTGCCGGTACCTACTTCCAGCACTTTCATAAAAGGCTTTAGATCCAATAATTGGGTTTGATATGCTACCGTATAGGGCTGCGAAATAGTTTGATCGGCAGCAATGGGGAACGCTTTATCTTCATAAGCAGCTTCATCAAAAACAGAATCCAAAAAAAAATGACGGGGTATAGTATTGATCGCCGCCAACACTTTCTCATCCGATATTCCCTTTTCACGTACCACGTCTACTAATTTCTTGCGTAATCCTTTATGCCGATATGTATCTTCTATTGGTCTCATAACTAATCCGCAAGATAAGAAACCCAACAGGTAAATGGCTTATTTACACAAACCGATTGAAAAATTATCTCCCTGCACGTTGGTTAATCGTATTTCGTATAGTAGTGCTGTCTGTTTTCCTTATTGTTTCCCCGGTACAATTTGTAAAATAAACCGACTCACCCCTATCATAAAAACGATATACTTTACAGCCCTCGTGCTCAAAAAGGTAATCAACGCGATACGTCTCGTTATTTGCTGGCACTTCGGTTTTAATTGGCTCCGTAACAAAACAGCCGGATAAAAATACCAAAAGACTACCAAGTAATAAATACTTCATACGCTAAATTTAATACAACAAACTACCGTGTATAGTCTGCAACAAAAAGTGAAAATCATCTCTTTGCTATATAGAATTTGTTAAATCACCATGCACAAAAAAAGTGGCCTGCTACAGCCACTTTACAAAATAGTATACTCACAAACCATTACAACTGCATGTCTGCAATAATGAATTTTATCTTTTCATCCAGTTGCTTATTTACTGCATCAAAATCAGCTGGATTACTCAACTGTTCTTTTACACTAAAGTAAAATTTAATCTTAGGCTCTGTTCCACTGGGGCGGGCAGATATAATGCTGCCATCTTCCAGAATGAATTGCAAAACATTGGATTTTGGCAATTCTATCTTCCATTCTTTACCTGTTTGCACATCCTTACCTGTCTGCAATTCATAATCCAGCAATTGCTTCACCGCAGATCCGTTAATCACTTTAGGTGGATTACTACGATAGGCCTCCATCATAGCAGCTATCTGCTGCTGGCCATCCATTCCTTTTTTGGTAATAGAAATAAGATCTTCTTTGTAAAAACCATATTGCTGATACAATTCTATCAGTTTTTGGAAAAGTGTATTCCCTTTCTCTTTCTCATAAGCCGCCATTTCACATAGTAAGGCTACTGCACTCACTGCATCTTTATCTCTAATCTTATCTCCTATCATCAAGCCAAAGCTTTCTTCTCCTCCTACTACATAATTTTCCTTTCCTTCTTTCAGGCGTATCATTTCTGCTATCCATTTAAAGCCCGTCAGTACACGATAGCAAGGCACATTATTCCCTTTGGCCAGTTCATCCGCCATACCGGTCGTAACGATAGTGGTAATGATCATATCATTGGGCTGGGCAATCCCTTTTACTCTTCTCGCCTCCAATAAATAATTAAAAGCTAATACCGCCGTCTGGTTGCCATTCATCAATACCCAGTTACCATGATTATCTTTTACGCCTATACCTACTCTGTCCGCATCCGGATCGGTACCTAAAAGAATATCCGCATCCAGCTCTTTGGCTTTTTGCAAACCAATACTCATTGTTTCCTTTTCCTCAGGATTAGGATATACTACGGTTGGAAAATCACCATTCGGTTCTTCCTGCTCTTTTACGACGGTCACGTTGGTAAAACCAAATGCTTTCAATACATCGGGTACCAGTTTTATACCAGTACCATGAATAGGAGTATACACAATCTTCAGATCATGTTGGTTGGCAATTACATCAGGGTACACACTCAGGCTTTTTACCATGCCGATATACGCTTCATCCACTTCTTTGCCTATAATGGTAATATTATCTGCTCCGCCAGTCCACTTCACTTCATCCACACTGGCTATTTTTTCCACTTCTTTTATCACATTCTTATCATGCGGCGGCACTAGTTGTGCGCCATCATTCCAATAAGCTTTATACCCATTATACTCTTTAGGATTATGAGAAGCCGTACACACCACTCCCCCCTGGCAACCTAAGTAGCGTATGGCAAATGACAACTCAGGTGTTGGTCTCAATGCTTCAAATAGATAGACTTTAATACCATTAGCAGCAAAAACATTCGCTGCTGTTTCAGCAAAAAACCGACTATTATTACGACTGTCGTGGGCTAATGCAACTTTTACTTCACCTGAAAAAGATTGTTTCAAATAATTGGCAAAACCCTGCGTAGCCATGCCTACCGTATACTTATTCATCCGGTTGGTGCCTACACCCATAATGCCTCTCAATCCGCCTGTTCCAAATTCAAGATTACGATAAAATGCGTCTGCCAGTTCCCCGGGATTCTCTTTCTGCAATTGAGCAATTTCGTCTTTGGTTGCCTGATCAAAGCTGCCGTTAAGCCAGGTATTCACTTTTTCAAGTATAGCAAGTTCCATAGTGTTGTTTTTGATTGTGTAGGTTCCTTTTGCGCACGAAAGATATAAATTTTTCTGTGTCAATCCATTCGGCAATGAACTGTATTTTTGTTCTTATGAATCCAGCTTTAGTACAAAGCTCAACTGCTGTTGCGTCGCACACTTCATCGTTCCGTTCACTGGCCGGTCTTTTATCCTTCTTGCTGTTGTTTCAAGTAAGCCAGGCACAAACCGATAGCACCTATCCTCCTACTACACTAACCGATCCACCTATCCCTTTAGCCGGTACGGCAAGCTTTCATCATAAATCGGCGCTTCAACAAAAGAAGAAAAGAATATGGCTTATTGGCGGACTCAATGTTGCAGGATACGGCGGCACTCTGCTTACCCTTAATAATGCCTGGTACAAAAACGAACCGCGTACCTCTTTCCATACCTTTAATGATAACAAAGAGTGGCTACAAATGGATAAGGCTGGCCATATCTGGACAGCTTACAACACCGGCATGGCGGCTACAGCCATGTGGAAATGGACCGGCATGGACACCAAAACAGCTACCTGGGTAGGCGGACTAAGCGGCACACTCTTTCTTACAGGTATAGAATACCTCGATGCCCACTCTGCCAAATGGGGCTGGAGTTGGGGAGATATAGCAGCTAATGTAACCGGTTCAGCCCTATTCATCAGTCAGGAGTTGTTATGGCAGGAGCAGCGGGTACAGTTAAAGTTTTCATTTCATAAAAGAAACTATAATGAACAACAATTGGAAGAAAGAGCTAACAACCTTTTTGGAAGTAGCTGGTATGAGCGTATGCTAAAAGATTATAATGCACAGACCTACTGGGCCAGCGTTAACCTTACATCTTTTTGGAAAGAAAGTAATTTACCCGCCTGGCTCAATATAGCCGTTGGCTATGGAGCTAATGGAATGTTTGGCGGTTTTGAAAACAGATGGGAGGACTCTCCGGGTAATTTCATTACCCGATACGATGTTGCCCGTACACGAGAATTTTATCTTTCTCCTGATATTGATTTTACCAAAATAAAAACGAAGAGTAAATTTCTGCGTACTGCATTCACCTTCCTCAATGCCTTTAAATGCCCTGCTCCTGCATTAATGGTTAATAACAAAGGTAAAATCAAGCTTTACCCTCTTTATTTTTAATAACATCAGGCTAAATAAGCCCCAGTAACTTCTCTTTCTTCTACCTCAACAAAAATGTGCTCCTGCAAAGTAGTAGCAATAGATATACCTACATAATCCGTATGAATGGGGAAAGAACTATGGCTGCGTCCTACCAGTACAGCTGTCTGAATTCTTTTAGGATGCTGTTCCAGTAATGGCTTTAGCCCATATAATAATGTTTTCCCACTATTGGCTACATCATCAATGAGTATAACCACCTTATCATTAAAATCACAAACCTCACTTAATTGGATACGGGTAGGTTTTCTTTTATCTAATAATAAAGTCAGCTGTTTGATTTTTATGGTGCTATTGGCCTGGATATAAGCCCCAAGATGTTGCGCCACCACTACTCCATTTTCCTCTATCCCAATAAAAATAAGTTCATCAACATCTGGATTATTCTCTATAATCTCCAGCGCCATTCTATGCAGTTTTTTTTCCGCGATTCCTTTATCCAGTATATATTTTCTATCTTTTACCATATTATATTCAACTGTTTGTAGTAGCTTAAACTAACAAGCTGTAAATTAGCAATTGTAAGTAGAACCTCATGCAGATAGCCCAACAAATTTTATTTCTGGCCATAAGTAGTATTGCAATAGTACTCTTTACTAAAAAAGCTCGCCAGATCATCCGCAATATCCGACTTGGCAAGGCGGAAGCCATCAATGATAACCCCTCTGCCCGATGGAAAAACGTCCTTCTTCTTGCTTTTGGACAGAAAAAAATGTTTAGAAACCCATTGGTGGGTATTCTCCATTTCTTTGTTTATGCCGGCTTTGTTATCATCAACATAGAAATGCTGGAGATTGTACTGGACGGCTTATTCGGAACACACCGGCTTTTTGCTCCTTATCTGAGGTCTTTCTATAATTTTCTTATCAACTCTTTTGAAATATTAGCGGTACTGGTGATAATACCCTGCGCTATTTTTTTGGTACGCAGAAATATTATTAAGTTAAAACGTTTTATTAGTAACGATTTGGATGGATGGCCTCGTAGTGATGCTAATTATATTTTATTTACTGAGATTATATTGATGCTGCTGTTCTTGTTCTTAAACGCCAGCGACACTTTATTACAAGCAAGAGGCATTGAACATTATTCGGCCTATCCTACTGGCAATTTTATTGTATCACAGCATCTGCAACCTTTGCTAGAAGGCTTAGGCAACGGAGCGTTACAAACAGTAGAGCGATTATGCTGGTGGTTGCATATCGTAGGTGTATTTGCCTTCCTTAATTATTTACCTTATTCCAAACACTTGCATATTGTTCTCGCTTTTCCCAATGCTTATTTTGCTCGCCTAGAGCCTATGGGAAAGATGGAGAATATGCCTTCTGTACAAAACGAGGTACTATATGCTATGCAGCCGGAACTGGCTCCTACTGATGCAGCTGCCCCTGCTAAATTTGGTGCTAAAGATGTGACGGAGCTTAGCTGGAAAAACCTGCTGGATGCCTATAGTTGTACGGAGTGTGGGCGCTGCTCAGCAGCATGTCCGGCTAATAGTACAGGTAAGCTACTTTCTCCGCGAAAAATAATGATGGATACCCGCGACCGGGCGGAAGAAATAGGTAAAAACATTAATAAAAACGGTGAGCAAAAAGAAGATGGCAAAAGTCTTTTACATGATTATATATCCGTGGAAGAATTACGTGCCTGTACTACCTGCAACGCCTGCGTACAGGAATGTCCTGTAAGTATTGATCCGCTTGATATTATTTTACAATTACGCCGCTACTTAGTAATGGAGGAAAGCAATGCGCCACAGGAATGGAATGCGATGTTTGGTAACGTAGAGAACAATTTTGCTCCTTGGAAATTCAGTCCAGATGATAGAGATAAATGGGCTACAGAAATAGTTAACAGTTGATAACCCGCAGCACTATGTTTGAGCGATTGCTGGAAAATATCAATAGAAAGATTCAACTGAATGATCAGGAGCAAGAACTCATCAAACCTTTTTTTACTCCTAAGAAAATAAGGAAAAAACAATACCTCCTACAGGAAGGTGACTTATGTGAATACACCGCATTTGTAGAAAAAGGAATGCTTCGCTCCTATTTGATTGATGAAAAAGGAAATGAGGTCTTACTACAATTTGCGCCGGAAGACTGGTGGATATCCGATATCTATAGTTTTCTTACCGGCGAACTCTCTTCGCAAAATATAGATGCGCTGGAGGATAGCGAATTGCTAATGATCAATCGAAGCAATTACGAGCAAATGCTTCACCATGTGCCCAAGATGGAACGTTATTTACGTATACTCATTCAAAACAATCTAATCGCTACGCAAAGAAGATTATCTAGTAAAATGACACTTAGCGCAGAAGAAAACTACAAACAAATACTCAAAGAACAGCCCTCGCTTATTCAAAGAGTACCTCAACACATGATTGCTTCTTTCTTAGGCATTACTCCGGAAACATTAAGTCGCATACGCAAACAACTAAGTACAGCCGGTTGAATAATGCGTTGATATAGATCAATGTCATTTCTTATCTTACCTCAATTGCCAAAAAAACTTTCGCTAGTAGCTTTGTGTTTCCAATGCAGCTACAATGGCAACAAAGAAAACTATAGCAATACTCAATAGTAACAATGAAAAAAGTGAAGCGGTATTACAGCAATTGAATAGCAACAATTATCGATTATTACTTTTTTCAAAAGACATACTAACAACAACTACTGGTGAAATAGAAAGTATTCATTGCCCGATAGAAGCTTCATGGGAAGCCGATCTTGTTATATTAGCCGTCAAGGACAGTGATATAGAGCCTATAGCCAAAGCTATTCAACCTGTGGTAACACAAAAGCCGGTATTGTATATTAACGAAATAAATACTAGCATAGCAGAGCTATCCGCACTGCTACCATTTTCTAAAGTATATCCCGTAAAAGCCAATCAAATCGAATCTTTTATTCAATCATATCACAAACTATAATTTATACAACATGAAAGTAGCAGTAATAGGAATCACAGGATTTGTAGGAACAGCTATAGCAAAAGAACTTATTGACAGAGGACATGAAATAACAGGTATTGCCCGCAACCCGGAGAAAACAACTGTTCAGGATCCTAAAATAAAATTGGTAAAAGCAGATGTCTATAATGCTGATACCTTAGCCAATGTTATTAAAGATCACGATATTGTTATCAGCGCTTTCAATGCCGGCTGGACTAACCCTGACTTATATAATCAGTTTTTAGCCGGTTCACAATCCATAGAAAAAGCAACCGAATTAGCGGGTGTAAAAAGATTATTGGTGATAGGTGGTGCAGGAAGCTTATATATAGCAGGCGATTTACAACTTGTGGATACACCTTCTTTTCCAGAAGAATATAAACCAGGAGCCACCGCCGCAAGGGATTACCTTACTCTGTTGCGTAAAAATGTAACACTCGACTGGACATTCTTTAGCCCGGCTATAGAAATGCACCAGGGTACCAGCGGCACACGTAAAGGCGTATATCGCATCAATAAAGAGAATCCTGTTTTTGACAGCAACAACCGTTCTATTCTTTCAGTAGAAGATCTAGCCGTTGCTATTGCTGATGAAGTAGAAAACCCTAAGCATATCCGCAGCCGGTTTACAGCAGCTTACTAAAACGACAACGAACCGTATAAGAACCGTTTTCCTTATGAATAGAAAAGATTTTTTAATTACAATAGCAGGAGCATCAGCCATGAGTAGTTTATATGCCTTCAACCGCTTTACAAGCGAATTAAAAGAAACTGATCAAAAAATGCCCGTATTATTTATCGGGCATGGATCGCCTATGAATGGAATTGAAAACAATTTATTCAGCCAGCAGTGGATGTCGTTAGGTAAAGAACTACCAACACCTAAAGCGATACTGGTCATTTCTGCGCATTGGCTTACAAAAGGAACACATATTACGGCTATGGATCATCCTGCTACTATTCATGATTTTGGTGGTTTTCCGCAGGCTTTATTTGATGTACAATATCCAGCTCCCGGTGATAAAGAATTAGCCGCAGTCACTAAATCTCTTATAAAAACTACTGACGTTGGCCTCAACCATGATTGGGGATTGGATCATGGAGCCTGGACTGTTGTACGGCGTATGTATCCCGATGCATCTATTCCTGTACTACAACTAAGCATTGACTATAGCCAACCCGCATCCTACCATTATGCTTTAGCCAAAGAGCTAGCAGCACTTAGAAAGAAAGGTGTGTTAATTATAGGCAGCGGCAACATGGTACACAATCTTCGTATGGTAGCATGGGATAAAATGGACACACCCAATTACGGCTATGACTGGGCTATCGAAATACACGAGCTGTTTAAAGAAAAAATAAAAGAAGGCGATCATCAGGCACTTATCGAATATGAAAAATTAGGAAGCGCGGCAAAACTGGCTATTCCTACTCCTGATCATTATTACCCGCTTATGTACACACTAGGTCTACAGGAGAAAAAAGAAGAACCCATTTTCTTTAATGATAAACTCGTAGCCGGATCGTTAAATATGACTTCTGTTCAGTTTGGCTAAGCTAGGTTGTGGAGAGTTTCTTGCACGCACTAAAACCGGGTTTGACTCGTTTTTAAAAGTAATGATGAAAAATATCCAATTCCTACTCCCACTTTTACTAAGCACACAACTGCTTATGGCGCAACGTTCCTATGAAACAGGTGTGGAATATATGCGACCTATTGGCAGAACTTTCCAGTCGCAGATTGCGGGTATGCGTACAGAACTTTTTCAGCAAAAAAACAGTTTCAGCTTAGGCTTAGTTTATAATTTTCCTGTACAAAGTGCTTATTCCGTATCCCGGGGATTCGGGCTATATGCAGGGTATCGCTATAATATGGCAAAAGATATGAACAGCCATAGCCCTTTTTTAGGAGGCCGTTTGCTTTTTTCGTTATTGAATTTTGAAAGTAAAACCAAACAAAACTCCTTATTCATTACTCCGCTTGTAGAAGGAGGCTATCATTTTCTTTTTAATGGAAATTATTACGTTGCACCATCCATAGCCTTTGGACATACACTAGAGTATGCCAATACATTTAATTCGCTAAGTCAGGATGTGGGCCGTCGTTTTATGCCTTCTGTTTCCGCCGGGTTTAGGTTTCGCTAAGAAAGAGACTAAAATAAGACGTTATACCAATACTACCTGTCTCTAATTTCTCTCCTACTCTTCTTACAAACTTCTCTACCTGTGTATCATTATACAAATCCAGATTATATCTTAGGGATAAACCTACCACCTCTGGATTAGTTAAGTAACTTTCCTTGCTTTCTATTTATTACAGTAACCTTCATTGTTACTCTCATCCTATCTAATCCCTCTACTCTTACTCCTCCTAACAGTTCTATTAATAGTTCTTCTGTTTGGCAAGTAAAACAGTTCTGATTTGTTGTGTTTAATTCCATATTCTTTAAATTTTAGAAATAAAAAACCCACTCCGAAAAGTGGTTGAATTGTGTTGTTAAAATGTCTATGTTTTTTTTATAATTGATTACCGAAGCTTCTTTATAGCTTCATTACTTTTAGAATTTACTAATTGACACCATTGCAATAACTATCTCTGCATCTTGTTATAAAGCCAACTCTCTGCCAACTCCAGAGGCATTACACTAATCAAATATTCTTTAAGACTTTTGTCTATTTTGTACACCTTACCACCTCTCTTTAAATTATAGTAGCTATCAATCGACAAAGTATCAGACGACATCTTATTATTTAATATTATAAGAATTCTCGGCGTTGAAAACATTAAATCACTATTAATCGTAGCCGTTCCTTCAACCTTCTTCAATAACTGTTTATCTAATGATCTTTGAAGGTATTGTAACTCATACACACTATCTTTTTCTATAGCAATCGTGTAAGTTCTTTTTGCGAAAGGAACTTTCACTGATTGCTTATTAAGAGAGAACATAAAAACCCCATTGTCTCCCCATCCATAGTTTACGTTTCTTGGAGTTATATAAAACTCCACCTGATTCTGTAGTAAATTTTTATTTCCCGCACAAGAGAAAATAAAAACTACTGAACAAAAAACAGAAAAACCAAAAAATAAAATATTAATTTTCTTCATTAGAGGTAGTGCTTTTTCACGCCGTTGTTGGTGTTTCAATTTAAAAAAATTCTGCTCTACATTTCACTACACCAACAACACATCTGTAGTTCAACTTCTTAAAAAAATCATTTCGGCTCGTGAGGACACGAACCGAGGCAGTCAGCTATTAAATAGTACATAAAAAAAACTTCTAATCGAGACAATTATCGCGGGGGATACATTACCTTAGCGCCTGCTTAATTTCTACTAACCTTTTATCACCTGCATCTAAATGATTAACCTGTAACCTAAGTAAGCCTTTGTCAGTACATAACTTCCCTTTTGTAAGATAGATGAATACATTTGGGGGTCTAAATGACATTGCACTATTTACTAAAGGAATTTTTTCAGAAAAACCTTTTATAGCAACATAATTGTATTTTGAAAAATCTATATTTTCACACTTCTTTTCGCCATCCTTGCTTAATTGTATTTCAAACTTTTCAGGGTTAAAGGAGCCTATCATATCTTTATTTATATCAAACATCATAACTTCACTTTGCCCTTTCGTTTGACAGGATATAAAAAACAAAGTTATAATTACAATGAATGCTTTCATATAATTGTTTTAATTTTTTATTGCAATAACCTGAATTACCATTTAGCCCTCTTACTGTACCATAATTATAGTAGGTGTTATTTTCCGAATCTCTCAATTTCATAATTCGTGGGGCTTCATTCCAACCATTTTTAGTGTAAATATAAGTTGTACCATCTTGACTTTTACCATAAAACACAGCTCCGTGCAAACTACCCCAACAGCATCTGGGTCTCTTGAAAGAAGTCCTGCTTTTCACGCCGTTGTTGGTGTTTCAATTTACAAAAATTCTGCTCTATAGTTCACTACACCGACAACACATCTGTAGTTCAACTTCTTAAAAAATTATTTCGTTACCTGAGGACTCGAACCGAGGCTGTCATTTCCGCCGGACTTAGATTTCGCTAAGAGTGAGATTAGTATTTAATTATAAATTCCAGTTTCTTACCATCATCAAAAAAATCTTCAACAGAACTTGTAATCGTTACTTTTTTCTTGTCCTCGGAAAGTGAAACGCCCTGCCCTGTAGCTTCCTTGGCCGGGCTTGGCAGGTTAATCACAAGCGTAGTATTTCCCATTCCAAACTGCCCCATTTCTTTCATCGCCTGCATTCCTTCATCACTATCTTTTGTAGCATATTTTTCCCTATTCAGTTCACGAACAATCTCTCCTTTTTTCACCCGCAGCGTATAATAATTATCAATTGAGCCGGAAGGAATATCGTCGTTACCTAAAGGCATTCCTCCGCCCATATCTGCAGCACTTCCTATTATTTTCGAACCGCCTTGCTGCATCAATTTATCAACGATCGTATTTAACCTACCTAACTGAGTAGGTTCTGAAAATGGAAGCTCAATTTTTATCAGGCATTTTTCTTCAGCAAGATTGAAGTTCACTGCAAAAGACCCCTTACTAACAAGTTGCTTTTCTTCTGCTGTAAAATCGGTAAGGCTATCAACGATATTATTTAAAGAAAATACCGTATCGATAGTTTGCTCTTCCAGTTTTTTTAATTGCTCTCCTCCACCACCCTGCATTTTGGCAAGGCCCAGCATACCACTCATATCATTGGTACTAACCAATACGCCACTACCATCTTCGTTTAGAGAAATTTCTTTGGCGGATTCACAACTTACCAGCAATAGAGAGCCTACAATTAAGGTGAGCAACAAATTTTTCATGAACCTATTTTACTGCAAAGAAAGGTATTTGTATGTAAACCAATAAAACCGTCTATCCTTTATACCGTAATTTATTTTACGCTATCATCTTATACACCATTTCTTTTAGCAACGATCCATCCCCTTTTCCGCTACTACCCACACCAATACTTTGTAGGTTATACTGGTGCAATAAAAGGAGAATAGTTTCTATTTCTCCGTATTTATAAGTCCTTGCGGCGGCAATATAATCTTTGGCAAAATAAGGATTGACTCCGATAGCCGTAGCTATTGCTTTCTCATCGTTTGTTTGCGCACCAAATACCATGTACACCTTACTAAAAAAACCATAGAGAGATGGTAGTATTAACTGGATAGGCGCTGCTTTGGGATTAGATTCAAAATATTGAATAATGCGTATTGCTTTGGCCATATCCTTTGTACCCAATGCAGCTTGTAGCTCAAATACATTAAACTCTTTGCTAACGCCGATAAATTCTTCTATATCGTTTTCGGTAATAGATTTTCGAGCGCCGAGATTAATAGAAATTTTATCTATTTCATTTACAATTCTACTCAGATCGTTACCAATATGATCCACCAGTAAAAGCAAAGCTTTGGGAGTAATAGAAAGTCCTTTTGTTTGTATATACTGCTTTGTCCAGTCGGGCAACTGGTTCTCATACATTTTTTTGGTAGTAATAAAAATGCCCTTTTCTTTTACGGCTTTGGCAAACTTTGTCCGCCCGTCTATCTTTTTTTCTTTATAAGCAATAACAAATACCGTTGTGGGAGAAGGGGAAAGCACATAAGGCTCCAGTTTTTCAATATCCCGCATCTGTTGTGCTTCTTTTAGGATTACCACCTGCTTTTCTGCAAACATGGGATAGCGTCGACAAGCATTGATAACATCCTGCCAGGCAGCGTCTCTACCATAAAAAACAGTCAGGTTAAAAGCTGCTTCTGCCTCTGGTAAGAGCCGATGTTCTGCATAATTAATCACTTGGTCGATAAAGTAGTCCTCATCCCCTTCCAACCAGTAAATTGGCTTAGTAACTCCTTTTTCCCAATCTGCAATGATTTTTTCTACTGCCATAAAGTGCTAAAATACAATATTTAAGAACGATACTTTTGAGAAATTTTGTTTTTTTTGATACTTCTGTTTCAGTTTCTGGCATGGTTTTCGAAACCCTGCTGAACAAGTTAAAAAAATTTTGGACGGATGCTTTCAACTGAAAGCAGAACAAATTAAACACTCAAAACCACTTATTTTATGGCAAACACAAATTATCCATCTGCCACCCCGGAAAATCAACCACCGGTTCAAGAAAAGCGAAGTAATAAAAATGTATTAATCGGTTTATTGGCTGCCGGTTTAGTAGGTACATGGGGGTATATGCTCTGGAATAACAATAAGTCCGCAGCCGACGATAAAGAAAAAGAACAAGTAAGCCAGTCATACATGACACAGCGTGATTCATTAAAGCTTTTATATGATGAGGCAGAAATGAGATTAGATTCCATCACCGGAGCTAACAATAGCCTTCAAGGTGAAAAATCAGACTTGCAAAAGCAAATTGATGCCAACAAAGCTGAGATTAAAAGAATATTGAATGACAAAAATTCAACTACAGCTGATTTGAAAAGAGCTCAATCAATGATTTCGAGCCTGAATAATCAAATCGCCAGCCTGGAAGCAGAAGTATCAAGGCTGACTGGTGAAAATCAGGTTCTTACAGCAAACAATACGCAACTAAGCAGCGAAAAGAATGTATTAGAGCAAAATCTGCAAACATCTACCAGCGAAAAAGAAGCTTTGGCTGAAGTAGTGGATGTGGGATCAACTTTTAGTGCTTCTAACATTCAAATCACTCCGATAAATGAAAAGAGAAACGGTAAAGAAAAATCTACTACTACTGCTAAAAAGGTAGATAAGTTGGTAGTTTCATTTGATATTGAAAATCGTATTGCAAAATCTGGTCCTGCTGATATGTACATCGTAGTTACAGCTCCTAATGGACAAGTACTTTCTGCAACAGATCAACCAGCAAGCAGCTTTACTTCTCGTAATGAAGGTGATAAGCCTTACACAAGTCGTGTACCTGTGGAGTACGAGCAAGGAACAAGAAAAGCTTTAAGCTTCCCTATTCGTCAGAATGATTTCCAACGCGGTGATTATAAAATTGAAGTTTTTCACAACGGATTCAAGATTGGTGAAGGTGTGAGAACTTTGAAAAAAGGTGGTTTATTCGGTTAAAAACAGTTGCAAATCAACGCAACACAACCGTCTCGCTTCTCCAAGTGAGGCGGTTTTTTATTTTAAGCCTATACCCCATTTGATATGCAACTGAATAGTTTTATATTGCCAGACCGAATAAGATGTAGATGAAGGACATTAAGCCACTTTTAGTAATTATGCTTGCTGCCGGCCTCATAGGCACTTGGGTCTATCACCTCTACGATAAAACCATGTACACGCAGCGACGTATTGAAAATTTTGCGAAAGACTCAACTCTGGTAGCTAATACCGTACGAGATTCTCTCTCAAAAACCTATAATGCCACCCTGCAGGATATGGATATAAGGCTTAATTCCTCCGCTAACAAAGCTGATTCCATACAACAAACATTAGAAGCAAAAGTTTCCGAAATCAACCGGTTAAAAACGGAGATAGGAAGCATTCTCAGCAAAACAGATCTATCCCAAAAAGAAATGCAAACGGCGAAGACAATGGTAACCGACTTGCAGCAAAAAGTGGACGAATTGAAATTGCAGAATGTTTCTATGGAAGAAGAAAAAAAATACCTGGGAGTGAAGTTGCAAGAACTCACCCACTCTTCCGATAGTCTTCAGCGAAACATTAACCGGCTAAATGAAGAGAACTCGAAACTCAATGAGAAGCTCAACCTCGCGACTGTATTTATGGCTACCAGCGTAAGGCTATCTGCTGTAGACATCCAGTCAGCCCGGGAAACAGAAACCCTACAAGCCCGTAAAGCTGAAAAGCTGGTTATTGCCTTTACCGTTCAAAATAATGTTTCCGATTTCAATAATTCGGAGATTTTTATAATCATTACCCAACCTAACAATCAGGTATTACAACAACAGGACTGGGATTCCGGCACTTTTGATGCAAGAAATGAAGGTCGTAAAAACTTTACCAGAGCAGTACGGTTTGACTACGAAAAGGGAGAACACAAAGCGATGATTTTCTCCTTATCCCCCGAAAAGATAGAAAAAGGAAAATATGGACTGCAGCTCTGGCATCGGGGTTCCTTAATTGGTCAGGCTTCTATGGAATTAAGATAAGCGAGCTACTTACCTTTTACTGATCCAAAGATTTGACAGCGTAATCCTTTACCATTTATTATGTAAAAACGTATTCAAACTAGCGATGGCCAATCATTCCTTTTACGAGTTTCTGGAATATGAACTCTGCAAAGCATTCAAGCTTTCGGATAACAAAGAAATATCTTCCTATTGGTGTGATGGTATTATTTTATCAGAAGAAGAGTATCATACTCTTGAAAAATTAATAAACAATAATAAGGAAATAAGACTAAAAGCATTTATTGGAAAAGATGGACAATCCGAATATGATTTAACTGTAAAGTTTGGTAAGAAGTCGTTAGTTCGGTATCAAAAAAACGGAGACATACAGGATTGTTTCGCTTTTTTGGAAGAGAAAAGCTTGTTTGCAATTGATACGGAAAAGAGTACTATAGAAATAACTCTCCCTTAAGTTAATCGCTATCATATACTAAAAGAGCGCCGAGAGAAATTCTCGGCGCTCTTTTAGTTGTGTAGACTTTATCAGTCCTACTTATTGAGGCAATAATACCTGATTAATTTTATGGAGTACGCCATTTATAAAATGCTGATCACTTGTACCTGTACCGGGTAACGGATTGATAGCAACACTCGCTGCAGTAGCATTAGCCAATCCCTTCACCGATATTGCCGTAACACCCGTTGGGCCAAAAGTGGCTTGTACACCAATTCCCGGATGAGCAGCTATAGCACCATTTAATAGAGTAGGTAAATTATTGTTAGTAGTAGGTAGGTTTACAGAAAACGCTCTATTTCCCATAATATGGTAAACAACCATACCCTTAACAACCGTAGGTGTTAACACACTTGCCAATGCAGGATTAGTAAACACGTCTGGCGTAGAAGCCAATGTAGTTGCTTGCGCCTGAGCTATTGCCGGAGCCTGTTCAGCCGCTTGCTCAGGAGTGGCTCCCCCTAAAATTAACTGTTGTGTAATAATAGGTATTAATGCTAGCGTTATCTGGCCTGTTAACAAAGCCTGGAAAGCCGCATTAGAGGGCGCAAATAAAGTAAGATTCGCAGCAGGATTTTTCAATGCACTCTCCAATGTTTTAGCGGCATCACCTTCATCGGCTTTTAATACTGCCGCAAGTAAATAAGTAAGATCTGGGTCAGTAGCTACACGTTGCCACAGCATTTGCGAAGGAGGTAAAAGTGCTACCGCAATTTTATGAACTGTACCGTTAGCCAAAGCTACATCAGGTTGTGTAACGGGGATATTATTGGCAAATAAAGCAGTTCCCTGCTTTCCAATGAAAATAGGCATCCTTAACCCCGGAGGTAATGATGCAGAAGGAGCTTGCAATACAAAACTACTTTGTAGATATAAATTTAAGCTAGGTGCAGCAGGCGTTACTTTAGCCGATGTAAAACGTTCTCCTCCTATTAAATGATAGCGCAAGATTGTATCCAATTGCCCTGGCCTGAACGCATTGATTGTGGTTTGCTCAGTGGGTAATCCTAATAATTGAAATGCAGTAGCCAATGCCGTATTATCGGGAGCAAAAAAAGTAAAGGAAGTTGATTTGTTTCCCAATAAAGAGGACAAAGAACCAGCGGGGTTATTAAACGTACTGGCTCTGGTAATCGCCGCCTTCAACCAACTAAACTCAGCATCATCCATTTTCTCCATTATTGACTGACCGGATGGTGCAGGTGGAGTAAGGGGAACTGCTTCGGGTAATTCTTTATTACAAGCCGTAAGTACACATACCGCACTTAAAAAAGCGATACAGTAGTTAATATGTTTATGAATATATTTCATGAGAGTGTTTTTAGATTTTTAGGGATTTTAGAAAACATTATAGGCAAAGCTTACATAGTACAAGCCGCCAATGCTTACATTACCCAAGCCATTCACGTAGTATTGATTCAAAATATTATTAGCACCTATCTTAAATACTGACTTAATAGCCGGACGCTTAATGCTAAAGGAAAAATCTACTATATTGGCCGCATTTATACTTCCAATAGCAAAGTCCCCTTCAAAATTGATTTTATCCTGCCAGCGCCAATTTAAGTTAAACCCTAATATGTCGCCAGGTCCGAAACCCGTATTCCCTAATCCTAATAAAGTTCTATACTTAGGTGCATTGAAGGAAGCCCTAAAGTTGTCCGGCACATCTTTGATTTCATCTGAAGAAATATTGCCTGTTATAGCAAAATTAGAAGGCAACTGCCATTCCAGCCCTACAGCCCATCCAAACGTTTTTACTTTTGCTTCTGAGTTAACTACAACAGAAATGCCTCTATACGCTGTAGGAGAAGTAAATTGTACAACATCCCTACGGCCAATAAAGTTTTCATATTGGCCCGTATACATGTAGGCATCGATCAATAATTTTTTAGCAAATAACCCCTTGTACCCTATTTCATAACTTGCTACACTTTCTGGTTTTACTTCTTTATATAATACGGGAATTTGGTTGGCGGGGTTGGCAACAAATTCTTGTGCAGAGATACCAGGATTGTTAATTAAATCATAGGCTTCCCATATTTTTCTGTTTCCACCAATCAGGGTACCACTACCTACTGATAGATCAATCCATTGTTGCTGCGTACTTGGAAAACGATAGGCCGTTTGGTACGATAAGCGGATACTATGATCCTGTGCCGGTTTTATTAAGGCCGTTACTCTTGGTGTAAATTTGCCTTTAAAAAACTGATTTTTATCATAACGACCCGAAGCCGTTAATTTCAACCGATCTTTAATGATTTCACGACCTACCTGCACGTAAGCTCCCATTTCATTTATCTTAATAGGCCCGTCAGGTTCATGGAATAAGGTATTTTCACTGTTTAGTACAAACTGTCTCCAGTTGCCTCCTGCTAAAACTTCCACAGCATTATTTACAAGAGAAGAAAAATTATACTGCCCCTCTACAACATACAAATCCGATTTATCCAGAAAAAGTCCTCCATTTTGGTAAATAGGTTTTAACCGGATTTGATCCCACAATTGTTTAAACGCTTGTGTACCGGGCATAGGCCTTCCCTGATCAGCTACCCCTCTTGCAATATTGTGCGCAGCCAAATCTTGCTGACCTGCCATCTTTGCATTAACATAAGCAAAGCCATACTGCTGAT
>CAZPPM010000017.1:0-36499 GCA_964588445.1 uncultured Citrobacter sp. | reverse complement strand
CAATAATGAAGATTTTATGCCGTTCATGTGGGAATTAATACCGTGAAAAAATGGTGGGTATCATTAAAATAGCGCTGTTTTACCCGGTTGCAAGTAAGCTGTAAAACCAAAACAAGAGTATAAAAATCCGTATTCAATTTATTCTATCGTATTAAACTAATGCCTGATGAGATCAATTGTCTTTAAACTAACTGCTGGTGTTCTATCCCTAACTTTATTATTTTCAAATACATATGCGCAGAATACAATTAACGTAGTTACTACTGCTGTTCCTTTCTTGCGTATATCTCCCGATGCTCGTGCCGGTGGTATGGGCGATTTGGGACTGGCTACCTCGCCGGATGCGGCAGCTGGTTTTTGGAATATGGGTAAAGTAGCGTTTAATGAATCTCCCGGAGCTATCTCAGCTACTTATACTCCCTGGTTAAAAGATATCGTGGGAGATGTGTTTCTGGCTGCCCTTTCCGGGTATTATAAATTTGATGAAAACCAAGCGCTGAATGTCGGTCTACGTTATTTCAACTTGGGTAATATACAGTTTACAGATAATATGGGAACTAGTTGGGGTAGTGGTAAACCTCGTGAGTTTGGAGTTGATTTAGGCTATTCGCGTAAGTTGTCTGATAAATTAGGTTTAGGTGTTTCGCTTCGTTACATTAATTCGGACTTAGCGGCTGGTGCCCCCTCTAGTGGAAATACCTATAAAGTGGGTTCTACTGTAGCTGGTGATATCGGTTTATATTATGATGGCAAAAGCGAGCTAGGTGACGGATTTACTTTTGGCGCAGCATTGACTAATCTTGGAGGTAAAGTAGCTTATACGGATAATGCGGATCAAAAAGATTTTATCCCAGCCAATATAGGTGTGGGTGCTACCTGGAACAAGAGCTTTGATGAGCAGAATAAAATTATGATTGGTGTAGACCTGAATAAGTTATTAGTTCCTGCAATGAAACAAAACCCAACACCGCAGGATATGATAGACTATCGTACTAAAGGAGTAACTAGTAGCTGGTTTAGTTCCTTCAGCGATTTTCCGGGCCAGGCGAATGTATCCTTGGGTGCAGAATACTGGTACAATAATCAGTTTGCCTTACGGGGAGGTTATTTCTTTGAAGACAAAACAAGAGGTAATCGCCGTTATTTCACAGCAGGCTTAGGATTGAAGTATAATATTTTCGGATTGAATTTCTCTTATCTGGCTCCTTCGGGAAGCGGCGTTACGAGAAATCCTCTTTCCAATACACTCCGTTTTTCTGTGATATTTGATTTAGGAGGCGGTGCAGTAGAATAATTTTTGTTTTTTTAGTACACACAAAAAAGCCTCGCAAATGCGGGGCTTTTTTGTAAGCATGCGCAAATACCTATGGATAGCTCTGTGTATTTTAGGATATTTGTTTGTTCAAGGATTTAATCAGGAATTATTATGGCATATCGAATTGGTTCAGGGGTAGATTTTCATCAGTTGCAGGAAGGATACGAGTTATGGATAGGAGGGGTACTTATCCCGCACAGTAAGGGATCGGTAGGGCATAGCGATGGCGATGTGTTACTTCATGCTATTTGTGATGCCCTATTAGGTGCATTGGCACTGGGAGATATAGGAGTTCATTTTCCTGATACTGATGATACTTATAAAGGCATTGATAGTAAAATACTATTGCAAAAAACAGTGGATCTTATAGCGGCAAAAGGGTATGGTATAGTGAATATCGATTCATCACTTTGTTTACAAGCGCCAAAAATCAAACCCTATGTTTTGCAAATGCAGGAGGCTATCGCTTCTATAACGGGATTGCCGTTAGACGCAGTTTCTATTAAGGCAACAACAACGGAAAAAATGGGATTTGTAGGTAGAGAAGAAGGGCTGGTGGCTTATGCCACAGTACTGTTGCAAAAACTAGGGTGATGTAGGTGGGATGATATGCATTCTTAATGCTATAGCAGTACTATATTTGTAAATATGGCTACATTACAAGTAAAAATCATTAATCAATCGCCTAATGAGCTGCCTTCTTATGCTACTGTAGGCTCTGCGGGTATGGATATAAGAGCTCATCTGGACGCTCCGCTTACATTGAAAACATTAGAAAGAACGCTGATACCTACGGGCCTTTTTATAGAATTACCACAAGGGTATGAAGCGCAGATACGACCTCGTAGCGGCTTGGCCATAAAGCAAGGACTTACCTGCCTCAATACACCAGGTACCATTGATGCAGATTATCGAGGTGAAATAAAAGTTATCATCATTAATCTATCGGGGGAAGATCAGGTCATACAGCCCGGCGACAGGGTGGCACAGATGGTGATTCAGCGAGTAGAGCAGGTGAGTTGGGTTCTTGCCGATCAATTGGAAGAAACAACAAGAAGTGCTGGTGGATTTGGCCATACGGGTAAACAATAATAACTAATGAGGATTTTATTTTTCTTACTTGTTACAGGTATTTTAGCAGTGTCTTGTCGTTCTACACGACAAATACAAACAGCTATTTCTAAAAAAGATACAACTACCGTTGTAGTGGCAGATACATTACTTAGCAAAGAGGATTCCTTAGTTTTTATTAAAGAAGTAGTAGATAAATTAAATGCCGGGTTCATTGATTTTACAACTTTCTCGGGAAAAATAAATGTAGACTATCAGGGCGCAGATGGTAAGAAGTACAATGTAAATGCGAATCTGCGTATGTACAAAGACAGCGTTATCTGGATATCCGTAACCGCCATTTTGGGTATTGAAGGTTTAAGAGCATATATCACAAAAGATTCGGTCAAGATTATCAATAAACAGGACAAAGAATACATTGCCCGTAGCGTTAATTATTTACAGGATATTACGGCTCTTCCACTCGATCTTCACTCTCTACAGCAGATATTAATAGGCAACCCCGTTTTTTTGAGTAGCGATGAAATAGTCTCCTACTCGCAAGGAGGTAATAAAACATCTTTATTGGCCATAGGAGACTGGTTCAGGCATTTGCTTACATTGAATGATAAATATAAAATTGAGAATAGTAAAGTAGACGATGTAAGTAACCAGCGCAGCCGAACCTGCCTGCTGAACTATACCGGTTACGAGAACAAGAAAAATGTATTATTTTCAACAGACAGGCGTATTTCGGTTACCGAAAAATCAAAATTGGATATTAAGCTCGATTTTAAATCGTATGAGTTTAATGAAACGTTAAGTTTCCCTTTTTCTATACCTAAGAATTACAAAAAAAATTAGGGTACAAAATTTATCCTATTTCTATCCGTTAAACCAATTACCTGTTATTGCAAACCAATATTACTACAATGAAAAAAAAGCTGCTGTTTTTTATAGTATTGTCTGGAATAGGGTCGTTGGTCTGTTCCCCGGCCATGGCTCAGGAAAAGGCCGATCTGGAGAAGGAAAAAAAAGAGATACAGAATGAAATGAAGCAGATTCAGGCCATGTACGATCAGGCTAAAGGAGAAACGAAGCAGTCGCTTAGCCAGCTCAACATGATAAACCGGAAAATCAGCTTACAGGAAAATTTTATTAGTAATATCAATAAGGAGCTACGTTATATTGACGACGATATTTATCTCAGTAATCTCGAAATATATCGCTTAAAGCGACAACTCGATACTCTCAAAGCGGAATATGCTAAAACTATCGTATATGCGTATAAGAACCGTAGTAGCTTTGATTATGTAAATTTTATTTTTTCTGCCAATAGTTTTAACGATGCGATACGCAGAGTGGCTTACCTAAAAAGCTACCGTGCTTATAGAGAGAAGCAGGTAACGATAATTAATGAAACCCAAGAGCTGATAACTAAGCGTCAACAGCAGCAGTTGGATAGGAAAGATCAGAAAAGTGAAGCGCTACAATCACAAACTAAACAGCGGGAAGAACTGGCACAACAGAAAAAAGAGAAGAATGCTATTGTCTTGAAACTGAAAGCCAATGAAAAAGATATCCAACAGCAATTGGCACAAAAGAAGAAAAGAGACAGGGAAGTACAAAACGCAATAACGGCAATAGTAAGAAGAGAGATAGAAGCTGCAAAAAAGAAAGAAGCTGATAGGGTAGCGGCAGAGAAAAAAGAAGCCGATCGTCTTGCGGCTGAACGAAAAAAGACAGAAACAGCGGCTACTACCAATACAAAGCAGGTAGAAAATAGTCCTGCAAAAACAGAGGTTGCCGTTGCGCCGGAAGCTCCTAAAAAAGTAGTAAGCTATTTGGAAATGGATGCATCCGATATGAAGTTGGGTGCAGATTTTGCCGGCAGTCGGGGAAAGCTACCCTGGCCTGTAGATAAATATGTAGTGATGATTCCTTTTGGTCCTTACAAAGTAGATGGGTTTAAAAATATTGTAGGTGATAACCCGGGATTAACCATAGGTACGCCTACTGCAGGAGTATCTGTAAAAGCAGTGTTTGATGGAGAAGTAATGGCTGTTCATAATATAGGAGATGGGGTAGCCGTAATAGTAAAACACGGGAAATATATTACTTCTTATAGTAACCTTGCAGGTGTAAGTGTGACAAGGGGTACAAAGTTAAAAACCGGACAAGTAATAGGTAAGGCTGGTGCTGATGATACTGGAAGTGGCGGCCGTGTTGATTTTATGCTGATGATAGAAGGGAAAAACGTAAATCCCTCGCAGTGGTTGCGATAAATAAAGAATTTAGCAGATAATAAAGAAGGGCTGTCTCGTTGTTGGAGACAGCCCTTCTTTATTTGCGGTGCTGGTTTTTTTCTTTACACAATTATCCAATTCTACAAATTACCTTTCTATTCTTCTTTATTGCATAAGAAAAGAGGGAATTATTTTTTTAATTCTTTCAACAGCTTTTCATTCAGCTTTACATAATCATCATTTTTCGCTTTTTCTGCCAAATCTTTTGAAAGGTTTGCAGCAGTGGCAGCTTCTTCCGTTTTACCAAGCTTGGCGAGGCAGCTGGCACGCTGATACTGTACCCAAAAAGCTTCGGGTTGTAATTCCGCCGCTTTATCATACCAGGTAAGCGCTTTATTTAGATCCTTTCCATTTTCTAGGTAATAACTGGCTGCTTGAAAATAAGGAGGTTTATCTGTTTTCATCGCCTTTTCAATATCGGCCATTATTTTTTCATCAATATTTGTAGAGATGGGCAGTGTTACTACGGCTTTATCCCAAAGCAATTGTATCTCGCAGCTTTCTGATTTTACATTGGCAAATTGTATCGTAAAAGTTTCTGTAGCTTGTTTTACTGATTTTACAGGCGCCGTTACTCTTACTACATCCATATCTTCTTTGTAAGCGGCCGGACTGGTTACGTTGGTTTGCTTACTAATAATAAGTGTCCAGGATTTTTTGCCAGGGATAGAAAGAAGACCATATTTACCTGCAGGAACTTTTACGCCACCAATAGTTACTTCTTCTCCAAAATTTAATGTAGTAGCTCCATTTGCACCCGTACGCCATACTTTTCCTTCGGGGGCTAAGTCTTTATAAAGCTTTCTTCCTTTTAGTCCAGGTCTGGCATAAGAAAGTTCAATGGAGGAAAGAGCAAACTCTTGCTTTACCGTTTGTGCTGGGCTGGGCACAGGCGTTTTTAATTGTGCTTCGGATAGTAAAAAGAAACAGGCAGCAGTAGCGCTGAGCAATATTTTTTTCATAAAGCTATTATTTTGTGTGCGGCAAAGGTAGGGAACGCTATTATGTTATGGCAAAATGTTTTAAAGTAATCATTCAAAGGGAACAACTACTCTTGTGCGGCTATTCTTTTTCTTTTTAGGTTTCCATTTGGGGCCTTCTTTGATAAGACGAATCGCCTCTTTATCGCAACTATTGCATAGCGATTTTTCTACTTTAAAATTAATCGGATTACCGAGTTTGTCAACCTCAAAGGAAAGTTCTACCTCATTATTTGTTTGTACAGATCGTTGTTGGTAAGACTCAGGTACATTTAGATTGTTAGCGAGATAGGTATCATATTTTACCCAGCCATCTGCCGGTTCCGGCTCTTCCAGCACCATGGTAGAAGATCGGGAACGGCTGCTGTTAGCTTGTGATCTACCGATGAGGATTTCCTTTACATTTTGATCTGGCATTAAGACAACTTGGTTGTTTACTAGAGTATTTCTTAATTGCAGATCGTTATTTTCAAAACCAACTGAGCGAACTTGTACCTGTAAAGTGGTATCGGGCGATGTAAGAATGAAGTAACCATTAGCATCGCTATACGTACCTACATTATCACCTTGATTGGTAATACTCGCAAAAGGAAGAGCATTGTTTTTTGTATCCGTTATCTGTCCACGAAAGACATTGACCTGTGATGTAGATTGCTGTCTCAAACGATTTTGCGCAAATGCTCTACGATCCTCCTGCTGGACATCGGCTTTTTGCTGTCGGTAATTGTTATCAAGTTTTGCGACTTCTTCTTTTTTTGATAAAGTCATATCAGCCGTAGAAGTAGAGGACTCAGGCACTTGTTTTTTGACTATTACTTCTTCTTCTGCCACATTTCTTGCAGGAGCTGTGGCAGTAGGAGGATTGCCAGGTAGAACAGATTTTGCATCGTCCTTTTTTGAAGAAATAATATGTTCTTTGGTTGTAGTGTGTTGAGTAGTTATTTCAGAGGCTATTCTTTCGTCAGCAGCCTTACCCTTTTTATCTTCTTGCTTGAACGTTGAAATAGCAGTATCCCTATGCGAGGAAGCTGCTTCTTCTTTTATAGATGGGGTTGTTGTGTGAGTAGGTTTTGTTACCTGTGCGATTTCGCTTTTGTTGCCAGTACCTCCTGTTAGGTAAACAATCCACGCTGCTCCGGCAATCAAAACAAACATAGCAGCAATACGCCACCATAGGTTTGTTTTTTTTCCGATAGGAACAATAGGAGCTTGTTCTTTTTCTTCCAAGCGCTGTGATATGCGATGGCTAAGATCGGCTAAATCATCAGCGGCATTTACACCCGTTGCTGAATAGCCTTCCAATGCATCGGCGAGAAAAGGATCCTCCAGTGCCGCTTTCTCCAGCGCATGCATTTCTTTGGAAGAAAGCTGCCCCCTGTGATATTTTTCAATATCTACCCCGGTAAAGGTTGCTATGTTTTTTTTCTCGCTCAATGTAATATGTTAGCGTTCCATTTTTGCCATTTCTTTCTCCATGCACAATTTCAAATTTCGCCTCCCATTTTGTATAAAACTTCTTACCTGATTCCACTCCTGTCCTGTTATACTTACAATCTCATTATAACACTTTCCGTCTATATAGAATAACCTGATGGCCGCTTGTTGATCATGGGTTAATGTTTCCAAGCATTCTCCCAATCTTTTAAAATTTTCTTCTTTTTCTAATACGCCATTAAGATGCAGGCTTTCTTCGTTTTGCACAAACTCTTCTTTCATTTCCACCGTTTTCAGGTTTCGAGGAGTACGCAACTGCATAAGACAATGATTTTTAGCTACTTGATGTATCCATCCGCGAAAATTGTCTATATCATGCTTTTTTAATTTTTCCACCAGCTCTTCAAAAATTTGCATGACGGCATCTTTGGCAGTTTCTGGTTCCTTGAAGTATTTGAGACAAACACCATAGATCAGCTCCATATATCGCTGATACAGCTCACCTATAACAGCCATATTCCCTGATCGCTTATACTGCTCTATCAGTTCGTTATCTGTCAGGGAAGAGTAACTGGTATTTTTAATAAATGACACTTTGCTAAAATTAGCAAATTAACCATAATTGCAATGGCAAATTGTATTCGAAAGGTTATAATAAAATGAAAAGGGAAAGGCAGACTAGCACAGTCGAAATGGCATGTACCTTACTGGAAAGTGTGTTATAGTTTTTGAAGAGGGATAAGATTTTCAGTAAGGTGGCTTCTAAAAAGTAGCGGCAGAAACCAGGAGTCGGAAAATATGATTGATTAAGGGGTATATTTGATGTTTATAATTCATGGAAATAAAAGACGCACGATACTTAATTAGTAATGCTGATTATAAGCAATGCCCACCACCAACATTGCCGGAGTATGCTTTCATTGGCCGTAGTAATGTAGGCAAATCTTCGTTGATTAATATGTTGACGAATAAAAAAGCATTAGCGAAAACATCTGCGGCTCCGGGAAAAACCCAGTTGATTAATCATTTTGAGATCATTTCATCTAGCAATAAAAAATGGTATGTGGTCGACTTACCTGGCTATGGCTATGCCAAAGTATCACAAAGTAGTCGCAGGCGCTGGGAGCAGATGATTGAAAACTATATTCGTAAAAGAGAAAACCTTTCCCATCTTTTTGTTTTAATAGATATCCGGCATTTACCACAACAAATTGATATTGATTTTATCAATAAGCTGGGTGGATGGGAAATACCATTTGCCATTATATTCACTAAAGCAGATAAAAATAAGCCCGGTGCAACCCGGCGTAATCTGGAAGCATTTATTGGCGTATTAAAAGAAAACTGGGAAGAAACCCCGCCTTACTTTGTTACGTCTTCTCTAAACAAGGAAGGCAGAGAGCTTGTGCTAAGCTATATTGATGATATGAATAAAAGTTTTAATGCAAGTTCGCCTGATTTACCTGCTGGAAAATAGTAAAAATACTTACATTTGCTCCTATTGCCTTATTTTCTTAATGCTATGAGAAGATTTTTGTCCGAACGTAATTTTGTAGTGATTCTTTTTATGCTGACTGTTCTACTATTTTCACTAGCACAAAAGGATTCTGCCAATATTGAAAGAAGTTTCAGAGATGCTACGAATAATTTTTCGGAAGTAAATCGCCCTTCTTCTACAGAGAACATGAGCGAAGAAGTCTCTCTTACACCCACTTTATAAAGGGGATATTTAATAGGGTGCCTAAGCCCGTGGTGCAAAAGCTGCAAAAAATCAGCCCTAGTTGACTATTCTATTGGCGCAACTGCTGCTGGCAAAAGCTTCAGGTTTAGCTTTAAAAGCAAAGCCCATACCCAAGATATAGCCCATCGCTTCTTTTAAAGCGTCATTGCTTTTGAAATTGGGATTGGTATTGATATCGGCGTGTACTTCCATATCAACATGGTACAAGGTAAAGAGATTGCAAAGCTCGTAAGCAATTTCAATACTTTTTGCCACTTCCATCAGCATTCGCTCCTTAATGGTAAAGCTGTGCCGGGTTTTATCGTTATGAATAAACATAAATCCGCCGTGTCCTTCTCGTAAGAAAACAATGACGGTGGCAAATTCAGTTTCTAGCCCTTTTACCTGCGAATCTGTACCTATACAAACTTTAAGGCGGAAGCCGGCAGCAGTTTCTCTTTTGATGGCATTTTCTACTGCTTGTGTGATGGGGAGTGGGATAGGATCTCCGTTAAATTTTCTCCAAATCATATGAAAAGAGGTTTTCCTAAGTTATAGAAAAACCTCCACATGTCAAAAGGGGAACGGATTATCATTCTGTTAAACAGAATGAGAGAGACTAAATCGTTAACGAAGGACCAGTTTATCAGTCCATCTTTCTGTATGGTTATAGAAGCTAATAAAATACATTCCTGTCGGGAGTGAAGATTGATGATGAATTGCATTCACTCCATTATTTATTACTCCTTTTTTAATCATTTTTCCATTTACATCAGTCAGTAGGTAGTTGTAACTACCGGGACTTTTCACATAGACCGTATTTGAAGTAATAAGGTTGCTTGTGAGTTGTGGTCTGGATAAATTTCCTGCCTCGGATTTGATGGAGAGATTATTCGAATAATAGCGATGGCCACTAGCCACGCTTACCTGAATACGGTAACGATTAGTTGTACCCGGCAATGGACGGTACACATAGCTGCGCGCCTGAATGTCAGTAGTAACAAGCGTCTGAAACTCTTTGCCGTCGGTAGACACTTCAATTACCTGCTGCTCTATTTTTTCATCCGTAATGATGGTCCATTGCAGGTGATGATTGCCATTATCTTCTTTTCCTGTTAAGCTAAGTTGTTGTACAGGGAGTACTGCCGAGTTGAGATTGATGTCTGCTTGTAGCGAGTAAGAACCCAGGCTGGCATACTCTGGTGCATAAATGTTTCCTTTTCCCTCCACTTTCAGGTAATATACTCCGGGGTTGAGATTAGTATCTGCAACAGAGTTTAAAAGGGTACCAGGGTTATATATGCTTAGTACTTCCTGCGACTCATCGTATAGCGACACTTGTAAATCCAGATTAGAACCCGCATTGCCGGTACCTACATTATATGGAACGGCATCCAGTTGAAAACGACCGTTGCCCAGCATCACGAAACGAAAAAAGTCATTATCAGAATTTTCTTCTATCACCCCTGTTGCGGTAAAGGAGTTGTTGGTAATTTCTGGTACAGTAGCTGTTGCAAAACTACTTCCGTGATCGTCAGTGCGGTAACCAAATCCGTTTGTTGCCGATGTAATAACTTCCAAATCATTCTGGTATTTATTACAACCCAATGAACTGGGGCCATAATTCCAAAGAGTAAAATTTTTGTTGTAACCTACACCCATAATGGGCGCCCAGCCAATTTCTCCGGAGCCGGTTCCTTTGTGATAGTCAGATACTTTATTACAGTTATTATCGTATTCAGCCTGATGAAACAAACCTAAAGTATGACCGGCTTCATGCGAAACCGCTTCAGAAATGTTTTTGATATTATTTTTAAGTAAGGCCGAGAAAACAAAGCAGGGTGTATTGTCTCCCCAGGTAAAAGAACCGGTAAATGCAACGCCACCGGCAGTATTGCCATACCAGCTAGAGGTAACAGTAACAATAACTCTCACTCGATTACCGAGAGGCGCTGCGTAATAACGAGCTTCATCTGTAGTTACATTTAAATTAAAAGGACGATAATCTTCTGCTACTCTGTTAAAGACCTCTGTAATTTGTGTAGCATTTAGTCCGGATGCTCCACAAACAATGGAAGATAGCGCCCAATTCCATACGGAGCCTTCTACCGTATGGCCATCAAAATCAAGAAAAATAACTTTATCCGCATCGGGATAGCTGTTTAAAATGGGTACTGTTTCCTGTCCGAATGATCGTAACCAGGTGGTGGTTAACAACAGGAACAGTAGGGTAACATTCTTTTTCATAAACACGGCTTTGTAAAAGGGATATTGGGAAATGGCTATTCGCTCATTAATTCATAAATGCTTTTCTTCTGTAAAAAATATTCTCCGTCTTCTTCCTGCAGTACATAGGCGTCGCCATGTTGTAAGCTGATGATACGGCCTTTATACTTTACCGTACCATCAGCAGTTGTGGATGAGGATAGGGAAAAAGCTGCACCGCTAAAATCTGTGGAACGAATGACAATGCTTTTTACGGCCTTGTCGCTTTTTTTAGAGGCGGAAATTATTTTACCTTTTAATAAGGAGATTTTTTTACTTCTTGAGTGTACATTGATGGTTTTACCAGGTTCATTAGTACCGTTTAGCAGGGTCGCTAATTCACTCGTCTCAATCTTAATTTTTTCGGGCAAATGGTCAAATAAGCGGGGCTTATTGGGGTCAGGCTCATTAAGTGGTGGATGATCCTGTGCTTGCACAATAGCAATGGATAAAATAAACAACAGGGCAAGCCCTATTCGCTTACGGTAATTCATTGGATATATTTTAAATTTTGGAAGCCGCTTTCCGTATTTCTAAGAAGAGTGGATGCGTTTCCTGGTTTTTAATTGGTACTTGCAAACAAAAGTGATAATATTATTTCTAAACACGTATTATTCGTAGCGTATTTAAAGGAAATTGAGCACTAATACTTCCTGTTTTCTACGTGCCTGTGTTTTCTTTCTTGGTAAATTTTCGATAAATAAGTGGTTACACATAGAAAAGAATATTTCTTTTTGCTATTTGTAAAATTTAGGATGAGGCTTGTTGTTATTATTGAGGAAGTAGACAGATTAAAATTGCCCTGTGCTTAGTAATACAAGTGTGCAGGCTTCCAGTGTTTCAATATTTTGTTGTCTTGCCAGTTCTTCTAATTCTGTATTTTCTGTACCGGGATTGAAAATTATTCTGCGAGGTTGTAAGGAAAGAATATAATCGTAATAGCTCTGCTGGTGTAAGGGGTTAATGTAAAGAGTGACTGTATCAATATCTTCAAAAGGAATTTTATCTATTTCGATGGCTACATCCTGCACAAGAGCTTTCTTTTTGCCAATCCCTACGACAGGGATATTTTTTCCCCGCAGCCGCTGTATGGCAAGATAACTGTAGCGCTCAGGATTATCCGATGCACCAATAACTAATGTTTTTTTAGTTGTCGTATCCATTGTGTTTAGTCCAATAAGGTAAGCTTTTTATTTAAAAAGCTTAATAAGATTACTTACAAACCAGTTCTCTTCAGCACGAATCATTGTATCCAGTGTTTTATCGGCTTGCTTACCCAGCTTTTTAATACCACTTACCACATCTACAAAAGACTTTACGGCCTTGTCTCTTCTATCGCCTTCCACTGTTTCCAGTTTATCCAATAATTGCAGCATAGGTTCGAGTTCTCGTTTTTTTCGTTCTTTTACAATTTGTCGTACTACTTTCCATATATCTTTTTCCGCTGTAAAATATTCTTTTCTTTCTCCCGACAAAATAACCCGCTCTATAAGTCCCCAGTTGATCAGTTCCCGAATATTCATATTCACATTTCCACGACTGATGTTTAATTCTTCCATTACATCATCCTGCGTTACCGGATCCGGGCTGATAAGAAGTAATGCATGAATCTGTGCCATCGTACGGTTAATACCCCAATGGGTGCCAAAAGCCCCCCAGTTACTAATAAATTGTTGTCTGGCTTCCGTTAGTTTCATGCAATAAAGGTAAGGTGTATATTTTGAATTTTCAAAACTTACTGAAAACCCGATTTGGTTAATAATTTACAACATTGAAATGTATTGATGTAGACTTTTTCTACAGAAACGGTATGCTGAGAAATAAAAAACCTGTTCGGTAAGAACAGGTTTTTTAAAAATGATACTATGCTTATGTACAAGCAATCAAAAAACTGTTGATTTATTGCACTTCTTCAGCTTCAGCATCTACTGAGCCTGTTGTATTTCCTTTTTGCTTACCCAGATAAGTAGGGAGGTCCATACCGGCCATATCAAAAACATCTTTTAACGGCGGTACGGCTTTGTATAAACCGCTCATAAAATTAGCGGTAGAGCTTTTGCCATCTGCATTTTGGCCACCACCGTCCCATACGGTTACCTTATCAATCTTAATATTTTTAATGGCTTCTGTTTGTAATCTTACCAGCTCTGGTAGCTTATCTGCTACCAATAATAATACAGCGTCTTTCGCATTATCTCCAGCGGCCTTAACGATTCTATCTAAACCTTCTGCTTGTTTCGTTAGCATTTCATATACACCTCTGGCTTCGGCTTCTAGTTTTGCATAAATGGCATCGGCCTCTCCTTTTGCTTTTTCTCTTACCTGCTCTGCTTGTGCTTGTGCCTCAATAATTAATTTTTGTTTTTGAATATCTGCTGCTACTACAATCGTTGCATTTTGCGAAGCACGGTCTCTTTCGGCACGTGCATTTTCCGCTTTTTGCTCAGCGAGGTAAGCTTCTTCCAATGCTTTAGCTGCTTGTACTTTTTCTGTAGCTATCGCTTTTTTCAAAGCTTCAGCTTCCCGTTCTCTTCTGGAAGATTCTGAGTTGGCAATTTCTATCTTCGATAAGTTTTCACCTTGCACAGCAATGGCATTTGCTTCGGCCATTTTTACACGCGTGTCTCTTTCTGCTTCTGCTTTACCTATGTTTTCATCTCTGTTAGCGCCTGCAATCTGAATTTCTTTTTCTTTCACAGCTAAGGCTACGTTCACATCGCGGTCTCTTTGTGTTTCAGCTACTTTAATATCTCTTTCCTTTTCAGCCGTAGTTTTTCCTATGTCTCCGGTACGCTCCTGTTCAGCTACTCTTATTTTCGCTTCGTTGATTGCTTTGGCTGCCGCTTCTTTACCTAAGGCATCAATGTAGCCGCTCTCGTCTTTAATATCGGTTACGTTTACGTTAATCATCTTTAAGCCTATCTTATTCAATTCGGCTTCCACATTGCCCGCAATATTGGCCAAAAATTTATCCCGGTTATTGTTAATCTCTTCAATATCCATCATGGCTACCACCAAACGCATTTGACCAAGAATGATATCCTTTGCTAAATCATGAATGGCGGGTCGTTGCATACCGAGTAAGCGCTCAGCAGCATTTTGCATCACAGTAGGTTCAGTAGAAATACCTACTGTAAAGCGAGAGGGAACATCCACACGGATATTTTGCTTACTTAAAGCACTGGTAAGGTTTACTTCGATGGAGATAGGGGTAAGATCTAAGAAAGAATAGTCTTGTATAATAGGCCAGATAAAAGCGGCACCACCATGAATACATTTTGCGGTAAGCGTGCCATCGGCACCTTTTCCTACTTTACCATATACAACCAAAATACGATCAGAAGGACAGCGCTTGTACCTTCTGAACATAGAAAAAACAAGGATAAAGAAGAAGACAATCGCAATCGCAACAACTAACAATAAATTTTCTGCCATGACGAGAACTAATTATTTATTAAGAAAAATTTGATGTAACCACTAAAACATTATGATTGATGATGCCGGTTATCTTTACCAATTTGCCGGTTGCAATAGCGATGCTATCATCTGTAATAGCATTCAACTCTCGCAAAGAGCCTTGCAGTCTTATATGTACTTTTCCTAAACCGTCTCTGGAAGCAGGAATAACAAGATAAACTTGTGCTGTGAGACCCACGGCTTTTTCTATCTGCATGGTACCACTTTGCTTTAGTTTGCTCATACTTCGGAATAAAAATACCATAATGAGCACAACGGCAAGGCCGGCAGCCAACGATATAAAAATGATTAGCGGCTTACTTACATTTCCTTTGGAAAGAGCAATGCCTGTCCAGCCAAAAATGGTAAAAAAAGCAATAAAATTTTTAATGGTAAAATAGCCATAGTCAATCCCGCTATCGCCATCTATTGCCGCATCTGCATCGCCAAAAGCTTCGTCGCCATCACCTGCTACAAACGATAAAATTGTTTGGATTAAAAAAAGCAAGGAAAACAAAAGAGCGATAGCCCAAAAGATTTTTTCAAAAGTAGGCAAGTCTTGCCACCATAAACTTATGTCAAGTAGATGCATATTTTGGTGATTCGGTTTGTCTCGAAAATAAGAAAATGTAGCTACTTCCTGTTCAATAATGAATAAAATGTAGAATCTAATCGGTAATCACAGTTAATTTGTCGGCAAGTGATTGCTATGGATGATTTTGTAGAAAAGCTATTGTAATTCTAAGCACTTAACAGCCAATGATTTTGCAATATAATCAGAGAGATTTTACAATTATCTCAACCAAAGTGCCAGGGTTTTGACTACTCTCTGTGGCATCGCTAATTGACAACGTTATCTGAGATGAATTGGTTTTATTAAATATTTCTATACGCTGTGATGTAATAGAACTACCTACAGAAATAAAGGGATGGTCAGCTTTTAATTCGGCCGCTCTGGATCGACCAATGCCATTATCTTTTATTTGTATTTTAATACTGTCTTCCTGCAAAGCTTCTACCCGAATTTCCAGAATTTTTTTTGTGAGTTCGCTATTAGCTAGGCCATGCTTTAGTGCATTTTCGGCAAAAGGTTGCAACAGCATAGGAGGGATTTTAATAGCATACAAAGAGATGTCTTTGTCAACATCGATACTGTATTGAAAGTTGTTTTCAAAACGTAAGCGTTCGATTTCCAGATACAGTTCAACCATTTCCAACTCCTCCTGCAGGGCTATTTTTTCTGCAGAAGAATGATGTAATATCATTCGCAATAAACGGGACAGTTTTATAATATAGTCAGTAGCTTTTTTGTTTTCGCCAGTCATGACTAAATACCTCAATGTATTAAGTGTATTAAAAAGAAAATGAGGGTTCATCTGGCTGCGTAATGCTGTTGTTTCCAGTTTTGTTAGTTGTACAGCCAATGCATTTTTTTCTTCAAGGTTCTTTTTTATTTTATGAACTCTTCTTTTGTAAACTAATAATAGTAACGCAATCATTGCTGCTGCGGCTAGTAATTTAAACCACCAGCTCTGGTAAAAATAATAACTCCTGAAAAGGGTATAAGTTGAATACCCACTACCAGTCATAATACCATTTACATGTGCTTTTAAATATAGTGTGCTTTCCCCCTGCTTAAGATTGGTTAATTGAATTTCTCCGTTATTAACGAATAGCCAATCTTGATCTTTATGTAGCCGATAATAAAGAGATAGATGGGAAGGATCGCTATAAAAACCAGTACTAATGTGTAGAGTAGCGGAGGAACTATTTTTTTCAAAGTAAATGTTATTGCTAACGCTATAAAAAGTTTCTGAATTTGCTTTTAGCTGAGTAATGAAAGGGCGAAGCGCTATGGTATCCGTATGGGCAAAGGAGTACAGGTGCAAGGCTGTGTCGAGTTTATACCATGTGGCAGAAGGATGGTGTATAGTTGCTCCGTTGGGAATGAAGGAGGAGGCTAAAGGCGAATTCTGTTTATCCCAAATTTGCGTACTCTTATTTTTTGTATTAATACGTACAACACTGTTTTGCATAATGCACCACAAATGATCGCCTGTTTTGTCTATCGAAAGATTAATTATTTTATCAGCAGGTAATAAATTATTTGCAGACCAATGATCTATGATAGCCGCATTTTCTTTAGCAGATAAAACAAAGATGCCATTATTATATGTTCCAGCATAGATTCTTTCATTTTGATCTATTTGAATATCGGTAATATTCACCAGGCCGGCGTAAAGAAGCTCTTTTCGGGCGTTTAAAAAATCAAATTTTTTAGATCGTGTATCGAACCTATAAAGTCCCGTTAATGTCGGTAGCCATAGTACTCCTTTACTATCTAGTAAAGCCTTCGTGAAGACAGGAAAAGGCTTTTCTGATGGAAAATTTTCTGGTAAATAAGAGGTAGTTGCATTTGTTGTCTTATTCCAACAAAATAAGCCATCTTCATTTACATAATAGATGTCTTCGTCAATATCTACCCAAGCCCAAAGGGTGCTATCATTTTCACTATCGAATAATTTTTCATGAAGCAGTTGCATTTTTTTGCCGGCAATGGTGAACTTATACCGTGACGAGTTTTCAGATTTTAACAGCCAGGATTGATCGTTATTTACCGGCAATACGTTCAACCAAGGTTGTATTTTTCTTTGGGCGATGCTGCTATAGGTTATTCTCTCCCAAGTATTGCGGTGGGTGTTGTATAAAGCAAGTTTGCCATTAGCATCATTGGCGAGTAGTAAGCTATCATTTAAGGAATAAAGGTTTTTGTAACTGCTTTTTTCAAAAAAATTGGGTAAGGAGATGTTTTTAAAACTTTGCCCAAGGGGTTGTGAGTAGGCTATGCCATTTGGGCTAGCTCCCACTAGTATAGCTCCCTGTTTGGTTTTATGTAATGTACGAATTGTACCCCTTGGTAGACTGTTAGGGTCACCCGAGCGGTGTTCAATAAGTGAAAATGTTTTTGTTTGTTTATCAAATTCTAATAATTCTTTTCCAGAAGAGGCCAGCCAAAAATTGTGCTTGTCTTTTTCGATGAGCGAGGTATATAAATAAGACCGGGCTGCGGCTTCTGCGGAGCTAGCGCGGTAATGCTCATATTGATTGGCTTTGTAATTCCACCGAAATAAGCCTACCCTGGCAACGGTAACCCAGGCAATGCTATCATTTTCTATAATAAGCTGATTATACCCTTTAGCTGTCTTCCTTTCATTATCAAGAATAATGTCGAATGTAAAGGGAGTGTAAGTACCTTTTTTTTTATCGATCAACAAAATAGCATCCATACGCAACGCCCAAATTTTACCAGTGTCATGTATAGCCGATGCAATATGGTAGAAAAAAGGGGGGTGGCTATTGTTCTCTTTGACAAGTGAGGAAAGGGGCAAGGGTGTGATGCCGAAATTCTTTTTGTGCATTTTTAAAAGTGGCTCATTGCTGCAAGAAACCCAAAGAGAATCGGAGGTGTAAGGAGAGATAGACAGGGCACTATAGCGCATCCCTCTTTGCTCTCCAAATAACTTTACGCGTTGTGTTTTTCCTGTGCGGATATTTAGTATCGAGATGCCTCGTGTAGCTGTGGAAATATACAGCAGCCCGTCTTCATAGTAAAGCTTTGTAATAAGATTATCCGAAATGGAAGAGGAGTCTTCAGGGCTGAAACCGAATCTTTCGTATCGATATCCATCAAAGCGGTATAAACCATCTTGTGTACCTATCCATAAGATACCGTTGGGCTCGCTGACGATAGATTCTATAAGATCAAATGAAAATCCATTGGGCGTATGCGGATAGTTTACAAAAAAAGGGGTAAGCTTTTGCGATGAAGCCCATTGTGATAAAGAAAGGGAGAATAGCAGTAAAATATACTTCATCGGTTATAGAGTTGCATCAGCTTACATGTAGCGGCTAGTATTTTTTGTGTTAAAGATGTCGTTTTTTTATGGGCAAACAAATTTTAAGCAGCACATTTTTGTAAAAGCTGTCGAGCTATTGTAACGGCGATTTCCCTATTAGCAGTTATATCATTATTTACAAAAACAAATAGTTCAAAATGCACACCATTGTATAAAACATTTAAGGTATTGGTAAAGGTATTCCAAGTAGCGGCATCACCCAGCTGCTCAACTGTAGTATAGGACTTGCCCGCTTTTGCAAACACGCCCTTTAACTCATTAGTGGCAGCTTTAGTCGTTTCTTTGGTAATTCCTTTTTCTTTAAGATCGGCTGCCGCGTTATCTAATTTTTCGTTGCCCGATTTGCCCTCTATTGCATCGTCAATGACTTTGCTGGCTGTGGCTAGCTGCTCATCAGTCACTACCCTGTAGCTTGCCGTAAATTCTTTTAGCGATAATGGTTCTATTCCGGTAAGCTTTATTTGATCTTCTAATTGCATTTTAGTAGAGGTTCCGGGATAAAAGCCCATTCTTTTGTTGCTAAAAAAGTAGGAAATGTTGTGGTCTTTTGCTTCCTTGAGAACTTTTGAATACTTTACTCTCATTACCTCTTTTGAAAACCCACTGGCTTGTATGACCATGTCTTCTGTTAAAAGTGCATCATACGCTGAAGCATAATTTAGCAGACATTTGTTTGTTTCTGTTAGTTTATTTGCTGTTGTAGTAATAGACTTTTCGGCACCTTCATTTTCTTTGCTTGCATTATTGCTACAGGATGCGCCAACTAAAATACAGAGACTAAATACTATTAATGGACAGTTTTTCCTTTTCATGTTTGGGTTTATAATTTTTCAACAATAAAATTCATGTAGCAAACTCTTGTGTCTGTATTAGGTAGCTTAATTGTTTTATTAAGTGCTACATCTTTTAATCGAAAGGTTATTGATTTGTAACCACAATCTAAATTTAACTGTGCTTTTTCTTTGGTACGGATGTGATGAAAAAGTTTTGCTTCAAATACAATATTCTGGTTGTCCCAGTCCGATTTACTAATATGATAATCTCTGTAGTAAGTAGGTTGGTCAGGTAGCGAAAATGCTTTTTTATCCTCTGATAGTGGTTTGGCATCTGTGGTTTGAAATAAATAAAATGACTTATTGCCAAAAGATGTTACTTCTGCAGTAGCATTGCTGGTTACTTTACTTACTTGTATTCCAGCAAAGCCATATAGGCCGGGATTTGTGAGAATGGAATTAGAGGCTGTATTGACATACGTAGCCCTTATTCTTATTTTAATAATTTCATTGCTAGCAGGTGTGGGGTTAGTGGGTTGTTGCAGTTGTTGCTGATTGGTGCTTGTATTGCCGCTGCTATTGGTGCCGCCACTATTTGTTTTAATTTTTTTGTTTCCATTCCATTCGCCCTCATTAAGCTGTGTGCCCCAGCCCCATTTTCCGATAAAATCATTTCCATTTATTTTAAATTCAAGGCTGCCAGTATGGGTGCCATTGGCAAATGTTCCTTTTGCTGTTTTAGTTTGAGCATTGTAGATGGCTTCTATTTTATCAGTACTTCTGTATTTACCAGTTATTTTATTCCCTACTTGCTCCAGAATAATATCTCCAAACGTAGTTACCCATTTGCCACTCCATACTCCAGTTACATTGGTAGTAGGTGGAGTAGTAGATGATTTTGTGCCTGTCCATTTAAAGTTCTTGTTAGTACTATTATTGTTGTTCATTTCTCCAAATCCCCAGAACCCGCTAAAAGCATTTATGGCTGTTTGGTTAGTTGCATCGTCTCTACGGAAAATAAATTTGCCATGTTGTTCTCCGTTGTGAAAGTACCCTTCAAAGTATTCGCGGTTGTTGGTTAGTTTACCCACAATTGTACCTGTTTTAGCATAATCGCCATAAATAATGCCTCCACCGGGGTAGTCGCTCCCATATTCTTCGGTTAAAGTAATGTTGCCAAAAGAGGTACTATACGTACCCGTCCAGCCTGTTTGTGCTTGTAATGGAACTGCGGCGGCAACAAGACAGAATAATAAAGCAAAAGCTATTTTTTTCATAGTACAGGTTTAAGATTAATGGTAATTAATAAGAGTAAAACTTATAGCTTAATAAATTCTACTCTTCGATTTTTTGCTTTTCCTGCGGCAGTGGTATTAGCTTCTACGGGTTGTGCTTCTCCTTTGCCATCTGTTTGTAAGCGGTCTGCATTCACGCCAAATTCCTTTACCAGCGCGTTCTTTACAGATACTGCTCTTTTTTGAGAGAGAATGAGATTAGCGGTGTCGTCACCATCGCTATCTGTATGCCCAATGATACTGATGATTCCCGTAGTGCCATTGATGGCTTTAGCCGCTTCTTTTAAAATAGTATAAGATTCGGGCTTTATGCGAGATGAATTGATGTCAAAATAAATACTGTTAGTAACAAACCGACCCTCTTTTTCAAAATCATTTTTTGCATTTGGTATATCAGTTGCAAGGCGAATATTTGTAATAAGGAACTGCGCATTATCTACGAAGTAAGTTTGAAAATGGAAGGCAAGTAACAATTCATGTACAGGAGCAAAAGCATTCAGATTGTCATATAGTTTTACCTCATCTAAATATAATGAAAGCATATTTTGCTGACGAACCATTGCAAATTTTGCTTTTCTGTTGCCATCTCGATGCCAATGCTTAAAAAACAATTCGTTTTCGCCATTGAATAATTTTTCTTCATTATTCACCTCATTGTAAATCCGTACGGATCCTTCTTTGGGTAGTTGTGTTGCAGCGCTTAAAGAAATTTGCGTAAAATTTTCGAGATAGGGATCTTCTAATACGTCTTTCTGGCTTTTATCTAGGAAGCGAATATCAAAAGTTCCAGGAAATGCTTCTTTTTCTGTTTTTACCATTATCTCCATTTCTAATGTAAAGTTCTTGGGTAGTATCGCAAGATTTAATGGATAGAATCCTCCACCGGTTGCTACCAACCAGTTTTTTCCATCATGCTGTTCTATTCTGTTATCCCCACTACTTTTCCAACCTGTAAATTGCCCACTGGCAAAATCTTCAAAGAAGATTGTTTTACTACCGGGAACAAAATCATACGTTTTATACTTTGTAAAATCGGTTGCTTCGCTGTCGGTACTGGGGCTGTTTGTATTTTGGGGAATTGTGTCAGGCTCCGTAGTAGTGGAGGAATTGTTTTTCTTTTTTTTATCTTTTTTCTTAAAAATATTACCCAGCCCTTTCTCTACTTTGTCTAAGGTTTTGTCTATGCCTTTATCTACATTTTGGTTGGTGCGATCTTCAACTTTTTGCTTTGCTTTTTCTTTGGGGTTTATGACCTGTGCTTTACAAAAGGAAGCAACAAAGATCATTGCTACAAAAAGGGGTACAATTTTTTTCATTTCTTAAGTTTGAGGCTAAAAGAGTTCATCGGTTAATGCCTGCTTTTAGCTGAATAATACATTATTGGGTCAGCGGAAACTGAATGATTTATTTCAGTGCCAAAATAGAAGTGAATTGCCAGTGCAAAAGAGAGAATGAGTAACTGGTAGGTGTAAGAGGATTTGTGGTAAGAAAGATGGGAAAACCGGAATTGGATTACCGGGTCAATTCTTCCAGAATGTCATTTTTTCTACGACGGGCAATAGGTAATTGGGTGCCGTCTGTCATTTGTACAAAGCCTCCATCGGCTTTGATAATACGCCTGATTTGTTCCCTATTAATAAGGTGCGAATGATGAATGCGTAAGAATTTTTGTTCATTCAGGATTTGTTCTATCTCTTTTAATGTTTTACACACTATCAACGAATTGTTGTCTCCAAAATAAAGGCGACTGTAATTATCAGCCGCTTCACAACGAATGATGGAGTTAATAGTGATAAATTCATATCCTTCCTGAGTTGGAAAAATGATTTTCTGAGGCAACTGTGTTGAGATGTTTTTGTAAGCCTCAAATAAATGAGCAAAATGGGAGTAGTCTTTTTTGTTGCTGCTTTTTTCAAACCTTGCTACAGATGCTTCTAGTTCTTTACCATCAATTGGCTTAAGTAAGTAATCAAAAGCACTATAGCTAAAAGCTTTTATTGCATACTGATCGTAGGCTGTGGTAAAAATGACACCGCAATTTTGCGGTTGTAGCTTTTCTAAAAAAGCAAACCCATTTAAGATGGGCATTTCTATATCCAGAAAAATTAATTCAACGGGATTTTCCTTTAGTTTTTTTAATGCTACGGCGGGCTGTTGATAGTTGCCTTGAATGGTTATTTGCGGGCAATGCTCTTTTAGCAGTAAGGCTAAGGTTTTGCCCGCACTTGGCTCATCGTCAATAATGGCGGCTTCTATCATACATCAGTAAAATAAAAGATTTTAAGCAATAAAAAGAAAATCTATAAAACTATTTAGATAAGAGAAGGCGCTTTATCTTCTTCTGTTATGTTGTGAGGGTTTTGCTGTTTTAGAAGCGAAGCTAGGGCCCGATCCCAAATCGGGTGGTAACGGAACTTTTTGAATAATAGATCCTATCAGCCTTTCAATACGTTTAAATTTTATCTGGTCAGCAGGATTAATAAAGGTAAGTGCCACGCCGGTAGATTCTGCACGAGCGGTGCGGCCTACACGGTGTACATAGTCTTCCGCATCACGAGGCACATCAAAATTGATCACCAGTCCAATGGAATCAATGTCAATACCACGAGATAAGATATCCGTAGCTACCAGTATCTGTAGTTTTTTACTACGATATTGTAACAGCACTTCGTTACGTTCTGCCTGCTCTAAGTCTGAATGAATACTGGCAGCATTAAAGTTGGTTCTCTTCAATTCACGAGCCAGCAGCTTTACAGTTTCCTTTTTGGAGGAAAAAATAATGATGCTGGGAATGGTTTTTCCTTCCAGTAGTGATACTAATAAAGGAACTTTCTGCTCATCTTTTACAAAATAGGCGGCCTGCATTACGCCGGCTGCAGGTTTTGAAATGGCAATATTTATTTGCTCAGGATCTTTTAATAAGCGTTTGGCCAAATCTCTTATTTTGGGAGGCATTGTTGCTGAGAATAAAAGATTCTGTCTTTCCTTAGGTAGATAGGTTACTATCTTATTAATATCATCGCTAAAACCCATATCAAGCATACGATCGGCTTCATCCAGTATAAGATGTTTTAGCTTACTGATTTTTACATATCCCATGTTGAGATGGGCAATCAGTCTTCCAGGAGTAGCAATGATGATATTTACACCTTGAGTTAAGGCGCGACGCTCTTGTTCAAAAGAATTGCCATCGTTGCCTCCGTATATACAAATAGAAGTGACAGGTGTAAAATAACTTATGCCTTGCAGCGATTGGTCTATTTGAACAGCCAGCTCTCTGGTAGGTACAATGATAAGTGTGTTTAAAGAATCTTCATGGTTCTTTATAATCTTGTTAATAACAGGCAATAAGAAAGCGGCTGTTTTACCTGTACCCGTTTGCGCACAAGCAATAATGTCCTGATTGTTTGAAATGATGGGTATGGCTTGCGCCTGTATAGGAGTAGGCGTCGTAAACCCCATTGTTTCTAAACCCTCTACAAGTTCCGGCTCAAAATTAAAATCGTGGAATGTCACAATGTTGAATATTAAAAAATCCCGCGATACTGCGGGATTTGTAAAGCTAAGTATGAAAATTCACTTTCAATAGTTTCTTATACTAACATTCTTAAAGGTTCTTCCAGCAAGCTCTTTAATGTTTGCAGAAAAGCGGCACCGGTAGCTCCGTCAACAACACGGTGATCGCAGCTTAATGTTACTTTCATCACATTACCTACAACAATTTGCCCATTTTTTACCACAGGTACTTGGCTGATGCCGCCTACCGCCAGTATGCAAGCATCGGGAGGATTGATAATGGCAGTAAATTCATCAATGCCAAACATACCCAGATTGGAAATGGTGAAAGTATTGCCTTCCCAATCGGCAGGTTGTAGTTTTTTGTCTTTTGCTTTTTGTGCAAAGTCTTTTACTTCTTTTCCTATTTGAGAAAGTGATTTTGTATCGGCAAAGCGAACAACAGGGACCAATAAGCCATCTTCTACAGCTACCGCTACACCAATATTTACATGATGATTGACGCGTATTTTATCGCCCAGCCAGCTGCTGTTTACAGCCGGATGTTGTTTTAAAGCAACAGCGCAGGCTTTCAGCACCATGTCGTTGAACGATATTTTTGTTTTAGCATTTTCATTGATGCGTGTACGAGCCGCTACGGCTGCATCCATATCAATGGCCATTGTTAAATAAAACTCAGGCGCGGTGAACTTGCTTTCCGACAGGCGCTTGGCAATAACCTTGCGCATTTGCGATACAGGAACATCTTCAAAGCTTACCTGGCCAGTAGGTGCGGTTGCTATTGATGCAGCAGGAGTAGCGGCTGCGGTTGCTGTTTTTGCAGCAGGGGTATAATTGTCAATATCTGCTTTCGTAATACGTCCATTATCACCACTTCCTTGCACTAGCGATAGATCAATCCCTTTTTCTGCAGCCAGTTTTTTCGCCAGCGGAGAAGCTTTTATTCTGCCATCTGCAGAGGCTTCGTTTGTAGCTGCAGTGGTGCTTTGTGTTGTGGCGGTTTCGGCCGGAGCTTCCTCTTGGGGAGCTTCTGTGGCTACACTGCCGCCGTTTTTGCTGGCAGCGACTACAGCATCTACATCTACTTTGCCTGCATCACCAATTATACAAAGCAGGTCGTTTACTTGGATTTTTTCGCCTTTCTTAGCCCCCTGATAAAGCAGTTTGCCATTTTTATAGCTTTCCAGTTCCATGGTGGCCTTGTCGGTTTCTATCTCCGCCAATACATCACCTTTTTTTACATCATCGCCTACGTTTTTGTTCCAGTTAGCAATTACGCCTTCTGTCATGGTATCGCTTAGGCGGGGCATCAATACAACCTCTTCCATTTTGGAAATATCTAAGCTACCAGAAGAAGCTGGCGCAGCTTTTTGCTCTTGTTTGGGTTCTTCTGCTTTTTTCTCAGCAGGAGCGTCATTGGTTGCTTCCTTTTTTGCGGTAGCTCCGCCACCACCTTTTACCAGGCTGGATATATCTTCGCCGGCATTGCCGATAATGGCCAACAGGTCATTTACTTGTAACTTTCCTCCTTTTTCCGTACCAATATGCAATAGCACGCCATCTTTGTAGCTTTCCAGTTCCATGGTAGCTTTATCTGTTTCTACCTCGGCCAGTAAATCACCCTTTTTTACTGGATCTCCTACTTTTTTATGCCAAGCCGCAATCACACCTTCCGTCATGGTATCGCTCAGGCGGGGCATTAATATGGTTTCAGCCATTTATCTTTAAATTTTCGCCGAAATTAAGATAAAATGGTGAATTGAAGGGAGGTATCCTGTACCAACTACGACTTGCGAGAAGGTATTTTTTATACTTATTTTACCTGACCATTTAATAACCTATTAGTAATTACTAATATGAGCCACAACCTGACAAACTACCCGCCTACCCCGCAAAATGTTTCCCCTTCTATAACGGAAGCCAGTCCTGCATTTAAAGCAGAAGTAAAAAGAGTAATGGGCAGTGTTATTTTGTTTTTTATTGTATATATACTGCTCTTTTTGTTAGCAATCGGATTGGTAATAGCCAGTGTTTATGGAGGTATTGCCATTATTGCCGGTGTTCGTCATTTTTTGGGTATTGTAGCTGGGATAGGGCTTATAGGCCTGGGAATTATGGTATTGATATTTCTTATCAAATTCCTTTTTGCCGTTTCTAAGTACGATCCTTCGGGAAGTATAGAGATTACTGAAGAAGAACAACCTCGATTATTTGCTTTTATACAGCAGGTAGCAAAAGATACCGGAGCACCTCTGCCCAAAAGAGTTTTTCTTTCGTCAGAGGTAAATGCAAGTGTGTTTTATAATTCCAGCTTTTGGAGTATGTTTTTGCCCGTGCGTAAAAATCTGCAAATTGGGCTGGGACTGGTAAATGCGATCAACGTTAGTGAATTTAAGGCCATACTGGCACATGAGTTTGGTCACTTTTCTCAGCGCAGTATGAAGCTGGGAAGCTTTGTATACCACGTTAATAAAATTATTTACAACATGCTCTTTGATAACGATAGTTATTCAAAGGCATTAAGTGGTTGGGCCAGCGTGTCGGACATCTTTGCCATTTTCGCTTCTGCAACCGCAAAAATTGCACAGGGTATACAATGGGTGCTTCGGCAGATGTATGGTGTAATCAATAAAAATTATATGCGCTTATCGCGGGAGATGGAGTTTCATGCAGATGCTGTAGCGGCCAGTGTAAGTGGCAGTTCTTCTCTGGCTTCGGCTTTACGTAGGGTAGAACTGGCAGATACAGGGTATAATATGGCACTGAGAAAATGTGATGATTTATTCAGAGAGAAAAAGATAGTTGCTAATATATATGAGAAGCAATCGTTGATGTTGCAACAACTGGCCAAAGAATTTAAACTGCAGTATGAAAATGAGTTACCCGTTGTTACCAGCGAGTTTCTGGAAACGAATAAAACCTCACGGATAAATTACAAAGATCAGTGGGCATCACATCCTTCTACAGAAGACCGGGCAGAACATTTAAATAAGCTTGCCGTGAAAGCTGATTTGGTAACAACATCTGCCTGGGTACTTTTTAATGATAAAGAACGATTGGAAACAGATCTTACTAGAAAAATATACGAGCAGGTGCCAATAGAAGGAGATATGCAAATCGTAGCAAAAGAAGAGTTTGCTACTATCCTTCAGCAGGAAAATGAACGATACAATCTTCCAGAAGTTTTTGGAAATTTTTATAATGGAAGACAAATAGCCATACCGGAAGAGACTGTAGGTGAGAATGCTGGGGCTGAAAGCTATCAGCGACTGGAAGATGTTATGACACCGGAAATATTGGCGTTGCCGAAAAAGGTAGTAACAATCGCCAACGATCTGGAAATTATAAAGGCAATAACCAACAAACAAATAGGTGTAAAAACATTTGATTTTGACGGAGTGAAATATGATAGTACCGAAGCGCAGGAAATTGCTGGCAAACTAGAAGTAGAATTGAAGCAGGCAGAGGAGCAATTAAAAAAGGGAGATAAAGCCATTATTGATTTCTTTATTGCATTGGATAAGAAAAAAGGATCATCAGCTATTGCTGCCGGTTATGAGGCCTACTTTGCCAGAAGGAAAAAAGCAAATACCTTTTTGACGAACATAAATAAAATGCTTGAATCGTTGTCGCCCATTTATAGTGGTCAAACTATTCCAATTGAGGATATCAATCGCATGATAACAGACTTAAAAAATGTTTACGAACCTGTGTATAAAAAAGAATTGAAAGAGTGGCTGGAGGAAGGAGTATTTGATGAAAAAGAAGCAGAAAAGAAAAAAATCGAACAGTATCTCCAGTCTTCTTATGTCTACTTTTCAGGCGATTCATTCTTTGATAATGAGTTAACAGAGTTGAATGAAACGTGTAATAGTAGTTGGAATACCATACAGGAAAAACTGTTTTTTCAATTTAAAAATTTGCTAGTTAGGCAAGGTTCCTTACTATCGGCCGATTAATAATCCAAGTCCAGTTTTAACCGTTCTTTTAACTCCTTTACCAGCGGGTACTTTTCTGCCAGTTTGATAAACTGCTCTGTAGAAGAGAGCGGTAAGTCTACATCAGCATGCCGAGTAGGTTGATCAGAAACAGAAACAGCAAATTGAAGTAACTTGTTTTGTAATTTTTTGTGCAGAAACAGAAACAGATCATTTCTTTTTTGTTCGATAAACTGTTTTTCAATATTGTTGGCTGTCATTACTTCAAAAGAATTACTGTCTTTGATTTCCAGTTTGGCTAATTCAAAGGCATCAATACCTGCCCGACTTTCGCCTTCTTTTAAAATCTGAATATAATCGTTCCAGGCTTCCTGCAGAGTTGCTGCCTCCAGCGGTATATTAGTTGCTGCCTCTGTATTGCTGACTTTGCTACGATATTTTTTCCTGATTTGATCCAGTGCCGAGAGCTTGACTGGTTTCTCTGCCGTAGTTGTATTTTCTGTGATTACAGTAGCTGTTTGAATCTCTGTTTTTGCTACAGTAGGCGCTACTGTGGGTGTTTCTATCGTTAGTTTGGCTTCAGTATGGATTCTTCTTTCTACAGATTTTTGCGGAGTAACTTCTACAGGCGTTATACTTCTGTAGTTGACAGGTCTTATTCCGTCAATTCGTTTTTTTTTACTTACAATGCTATTGTCTGCGGTGAGTTCTATTGCTTGTTGCAGGTAGCATAGCTTGATTAATGTTAGCTCTACATGCAATCGCTTGTTGCGGGCTGCTTTGTAATTTATTTCTGCTTCGTTTAAGATATTCAGTGCACTTATCAGTAAAGAGGCAGCCACTTTTTGTGCTGTCGTTATATAGCGATCTTTAAAACTTTCTACAGCTTCCAATAGTGAAGCCGCTTTCTCGTCTTTGCACACCAAAAGATTTCGGATAAATTCAGCAAAACCGTTTAGTACCAAGTCGCCTTCAAATCCTTTTCTATTGATATTGTCATACAGCAACATTGCTTCGGCAAGATTCTGCTGAAGCATACAATCCAGTAGCTGGAAGTAATAATCAGCATCCAGTATATTCAGGTGTTCCAGTGTATTGGTATAATTGAGTTCGCCGCTGCTAAAGCTTACAATTTTATCCATGATGCTAAGCGCATCCCGCATACATCCTTCGCTTTTCTGAGCGATTACCTGTAAGGCGGCTTTATCAGCTTTCACCTCTTCTTTCTCACATATTTCCTGTAAGTGTTCTACGGTATCATTGGTAGTGATTCGTTTGAAATCAAAAATCTGGCAACGACTTAGGATCGTAGGAAGTATTTTGTGTTTTTCCGTAGTGGCCAATATGAAAATGGCATAGGAAGGCGGCTCTTCCAGCGTTTTTAAGAAAGCATTAAATGCCGAAGTACTGAGCATGTGTACCTCATCAATGATATACACTTTGTAGTTGCCGGCCTGTGGAGCAAAGCGTACCTGCTCCACAAGGGTACGAATATCATCTACTGAGTTGTTACTGGCAGCATCCAGCTCATGTATATTCAAAGAAGTGCCTTCGTTAAACGAAATACAGGAGTTGCAGGTATTACAGGCTTCGCCTTCTTTGGTTTTCTTTTCGCAGTTAATCGTCTTTGCAAGGATACGGGCACAGGTTGTTTTTCCTACCCCCCGCGGTCCGCAGAAAAGAAATGCGTGAGCGAGTTGGTCGTTCTTAATCGCATTTTTTAATGTGGTGGTTATATGCGATTGACCTACCACCGTATCGAATAATTGTGGCCGATATTTTCTTGCAGATACAATAAACTTGTCCATATCCTCCTATCCTTGTTTTTCGAACCTGCAAGTTAAGAAACGGTATCCGGAAAAATGAAAAATCAGTAGGGCTGCTAGGATAAAGTGGGATGCGGGACAAATTCTTTTGTTTGGTCAAATAAATAGCGGAAGGTAATGAGTTTACGACTTCTGTAAGTACCCAAACTTTCGGCAACGTTGATCATTTTGGGATTAAATTCCCCAATCCAGAGCATTTCGTATTTATCATATAATGGTTTAGGCTGTATTATCTTGGAGCCTTCTACTATCATAAAGCTGTCAATACCTTTTCCCTGCCATTCCGGCACTACACCGAAAATAAGGCCTACAAATTTATTGCAGCGCTTAGTTTTTTTGTACCACAAAAATTTCAATTTGTGCCATAAATCAAACTTGCCATTAAGGTATTTAAACCATTGATTGAGATCGGGTATATTGAGCCAGATGGCAATAGGTTCTTGTTTATCATACACAAACCAGCAAACTTTTTCGTCCATCACTGGTTTCATGCTGTTAAACATTTTCAACACGGCTTTGTATTCCATTTGTTTTAAACCACCATGCCCCGCCCACGCTTTATTATAAACAGTGGTAAAGTCTGCGGCAAATTTCTCCAATTGATCTTTCTTGATATGCCTGACTGTGAGGTCGGGGTTTCTGGCACATTCTTGATGTCGTGCATAAAACTTGGGTTGCAGTTTGGCAGCTACGTCAAGCCCAAAACAAATCTGGTTGTAAAAGCCCCGGAAGCCATAGTTTTCAAAGAGCGCTTGATAATAGGGCGGATTGTAATTCAAGCAATAAAGTGGCGGCTCAAATCCTTCTACCAATAAACCCCACCAGCGGTCCCTCTCTCCAAAGTTGATAGGCCCGTCCATTGTTTCCATGCCTCTTTGTAGCAACCAATGTTTGGCTACATCAAAAAGGGTATCAGCAGCTTGTTGATTGTTGATGCAATCAAAAAAACCAATACCACCTGCCGGCCCTGTATCGCCTTTGTTTTTGTATTTTTTATTGACAAAAGCGGCGATTCTTCCAATGAGTTTTCCGTCTTTATCTTTTAGTATCCAGCGGGTAGCTTCACCCGTACGAAATAGTTTATTTGTGTTTTTATCAAAAACACCATTAATATCTTTGTCTAGCGGCTGAATATAATTGGGGTTATTGCTGTTAACCAATTTATTGACTTCCAGAAAAGCTTTGGCAGCAGCAATGTCGTTAACCTCGATTAATTGCATTGGTTTTTATTAAAGGGCAAATGTAGTATGAAGTATTATTTTTTAGCCGTATCAAACATTTTAGCAGCCATTTTCTTGTCGTGACCATAAATATCGTCGCGGAAATTAAGCTCTCCTTCCGAGTCGACCCACGCAGTAAAATAGCCAATGAAAACAGGAACGGTGGGTGAAAGTGTTACCCATTTTTCTTTGCCGCCTTTCATGGCTTTTACAATATTTTCTGTTGACCAGGTAATACTGTCTTTTCTTAATAGATATTCGGCTAGTTTCTGTGGTTCGGCGAGTCGTATACAACCATGACTAAAAGCTCTGTTAGCTTCTCCAAATAAACTTTTGGAAGGGGTATCGTGCAAGTAAATATTATAGCTGTTGGGGAAAAGGAATTTTACCAAACCTAAGGAATTAGACGGTCCGGGTTTTTGCCGTACGGAACCATTATTCCACTCCATATTGTGGCGGGCCAGATAATTACTATTACGCTTGATACCAGGCAGCACTTCATTTTTTAAAATACCTGGCGGTACATTCCAGTACGGGCTGAAAACAATATATTTCATATCACCGCGAAAGATAACCGTACTATGCGCAACAGCTCCCACTACTACATTCATTGACCAGTCCAGTTTTCCTCCTTCGTACACAAACAGTTTGTAAGCTGGAATATTTACCAAAAGGTAATCATCAGGCAAATTATCCGGCACCCAGCGCATACGTTCCATATTGATTAATAGTTGGCGTATGCGTTCTTTGATAGGGCGGTTCAATTCTTTCATAAAACCTGCGCCGATAGCGCCATCTTCTTTTAAGCCATACCGTTTTTGAAAATGACGGATAGCCTGTTGTAGCGTAGTGTCGAATAAAGGGGTGGTGTCTTTAACAGCTAAATCATTTGTAAAGAAAAGTCGTTCTTTTATTTTAAGAATAGTAGCAGAGCTATCGCCTATTTTATAAAATTTTTTATCCAAATGAATACTATCCCAGCCGCCGCTTTTTTCGTAAATGTAGTACTTCAATAATTGTGTTCTCAACAAGCCGTACTGTCTGCCTACTGGTTCGTACGATTGTGCATCTTCGCCCTTATGGATGATTAAAGAATCCAACAAAGCGTTCATATTTATTTTTTTTCGGGGAATAAACCATCCCAGGTCTTGCGCATTGATCGTACTATCACCTTGGTAAGCATTTAAGGCATAGCGGAAAAAACCTTTGGTTAATTCCAGCTCGGTTTTTAATTGTTCTGCAGGATTTTTTTTGAAGTAAACTGAGTCATGCAGTAAAGAATCTTGCAGTAGTTGAAAATAGGGATTGTGTAGTGTGCTATCCATTGCATAAGACATATACTGATCCTGCATATTCAAAAAGCTGGCGGCGTATTCTGCAAGGCCTGTGCTGTCAAACCAGGCAAACTGATAGTTACGGCTATTGTAAAAGCTCTTCATTCGCTCGGCCAGTGTATCATCTATAGCATTTGTCGCAAAGAATGATTCCATGGCCGTACTATCAAAGAAAAGACTATTGTATGCATTGCTGTGAGAGATAGTTTCGTCACGGGGCTGTACTACAAATTTTTTTTGCTCGTTTTTACAGGCTGGTAGCAAATAGGCAGTTGCTATCAGGATAAGTAGGAGTTTTTTCATGGCGGCAAGGTACAATATAAACCGGTTGGGCGTAACGTTTTACTCTGCCTGCCCCATCCATAAAGCACCGCCTACGCTACTTCTAGTTGCACCAGTTACAGAGGAAATGGTATTTGATTCTTCACGCCAGCGAAGAATAGCAATCAATGCCATAATAAGAGATTCTTTATAAAGCACTAATTCTTCTTCAGGTACAATGGCTTTGATGTTTAAGGGTTGCAGCAGGGTTTGTAGACGTTCCACCAAGAAGTGATTGAATGCTCCACCGCCGGTTATTAATAATTTTCTCTCTGTTTCAGTAGTTGTATGGATGCTGGCAATAGCATTTGTTATTTGTATAGCGATATGTTCTGTATAAGTGCGGAGCGCATCAATGGTCTCGATATTGAATCGCTTGATAAGCGGATAAATAACATCAGTGCCAAAATCATTGGCCAGCGATTTAGGATATTCTTTTTTATAATAATCCAGTGTATTTAGTTTGTTTAATAGCTCCTGATTTAGTTGACCGGAAGCAGCCAGCTCACCCCCTGCGTCAAAGGCATGGCCTAATTCTGCAGCGAGCATATTCAATACTCTGTTGGCCGGGCATACATCAAAAGCAATATACTGTTCGTCATTTTTAGAGATATTGGCAATGCCGCCAATGTTTAGAAAAAAGTCATACTCGCTAAAAAGCAATTTTTCGCCAATGGGTACAATCGGCGCACCTTGCCCGCCAAGGGCTACATCCATGGCTCTAAGATCTGCTACCACGGGTAGCTTTGTAACGGCAGCAATAGCGGCTCCATCACCTAGCTGTGCTGTCATTTTTTGTGTAGGACTGTGGAAAGTAGTGTGGCCGTGTGAGGCTATCAATCCTACTTTATAGTGCAGGCTGTTTTTTTCAATAAAAGCGTTTACCTGCTCGCCAATATAGTGGCCATAGTCAGCATGCAGCAACATATAATCATATGCATACAAGCTGGTTGCATTTTGTAGTCGTTTGGTCCACTCAGGTGTATAAGGGATACAGTCGGCTGTAGTAATCTGGTATTTCCATTTTCCGCCATTTTCTTCTATTTCTGTAAAAACAATATCCAATCCATCTAGTGAGCTACCACTCATTAACCCTATAACCCGGTAAACCATAACGATTCTTTAGTTTAGATTTGCCAAAAATAACTGATAAAAAATTGGCCTAAATAATTAATGTAGCAGTAGGCCTATTTATTAAGCAATGGTCGTTATCTTGAGCCGGACAAAATACTGTTATGATAATAAATTTAAGTGAGCAGCATAGCCTTGTAAGTAACTGGGTGAGTGAACTACGTAATGTAAATGTTCAAACGGATCGCATGCGTTTTCGTAGAAATTTGGAAAGAATAGGAGAAGTGGCGGCTTACGAGATAAGTAAAGATCTGGAGTTTGAAGAAAAAGACATACAAACACCCTTAGGTATTCATGTTTCTAAATTATTGAAAGAGCAACCTGTACTCGCAACTATTTTACGGGCGGGCTTACCGCTTCATCAAGGGCTGCTCAATTATTTTGACCAGGCTGATAATGCTTTTATATCGGCTTATCGCAAGCACCGTAAGGACGGTAGCTTTGAAATAAGCCTTGATTATATTTCCTGCCCCGAGCTGGAAGACAGGGTGATTATTATCTCTGATCCTATGCTTGCTACGGGCTCTTCCTTAGTAAAAACCATACAATTTTTGCGAGAAGAGGGGCGTCCTAAAAAATTACACATTGTAGCGGCCATTGCTTGCACAGTTGGTATAGAATATGTAAAAAGGGAAGAGCCCTCCGTAACCATTTGGTGTGGAGATATTGATGATGAGTTGACGGCCAAGGGATATATCGTTCCCGGGCTGGGTGATGCCGGTGATTTGGCGTTTGGCGTAAAAGTGCAGATGTAATGTGCTGCTAAAACCGATGCCGGTGCAGCGATTTTTAAGGTGGCAAAGTCATTGTTTTAATGTAAATTGACTGCCCCGTAAATGAATAAATGGGCAATTTATACGCTGCTAGAGCGTTTTTTAAGAACTAAAAGCTTTTTGAGCAAAAAACTAATTGCTACTAATGAAAAAAAAGTGTTTTACCCTGTTGTTAAGCATTGTGGTTTTCATGATATCGAAAGCGCAGGATCCTAATTTTTCCCAGTTTTTTGCTTCTCCGGTGACGCTTAACCCTGCTTTGACGGGCAAGTTTGACGGCGATTATAGGGTTGCGGGCAATTACCGTAATCAATGGCCTACCATCAGCAATGCTTACATTACTTCTACCGTATCGTTTGATATGGGTATCATGAAAAACAGGTTACCGGAAAATGATCAGTTTGGCATTGGTGTAATGGGGTTTACTGATAGGGCAGGTGATGGAGCTTTGCTAAATAATTATTTAGGAGTATCTCTTGCTTATCATAAAGCCCTCGATGAGAATGGTTATCATCAATTGGGGGCAGGATTTCAGGGCACCTACGTCAATAAGCGACTAAATACTATGAACCTGAAATTTCAGGATCAGTTGACGCCTTTTGGTTTTACCGGAGTAACGCAGGAAGTATTTAGCAACGATAGGGTCAATGTGAACTATTTTGATCTTAATACCGGGCTATTCTATAATGGTACTACCGATGGCTATAATAATTTTTACCTCGGTGCTTCTATGTATCATGTTAACCGTCCCAAGGAAAGCTTTCAAGGAGGTGATTATATTTTAAGTGCCCGTACTACGATACAAGCGGGTGGAAAAATTCCAGTGGGTACTTATAATTCCATACATCTTGCCGCTAATCACAGTATGCAGGCCAAAGCACAGAATACTATGCTAGGTGGTGCATTTTGTTTGAATGTAAATAATGATGAAGAAATTCCTACCAACTTATATTTAGGTAGCTGGTATCGCTGGAAAGATGCACTCATTCCTTATGTAGGACTGGAGTTTTCTGAATTTCGTATAGGAGCCTCTTATGATGTAAACACATCTGCATTACGTACAGCGTCTAATTCAAGAGGCGGTGTAGAAGTTTCGCTTATCTATATACGCCGTCATGTAGACCCCAATACAAAAAAGCTGAATTGCCCTAAGTTTTAATGGTGTTGTTTTTTCGTGCAGCGTTACTTTGTTAGTGACAGTTTACCACTTACATAGGGATTGTTTTTTATATAAAATCGATAAGGAAGTAACGCATCCTCACCGGCATAGTCTACTCCAATGCGAGGAGATACGCCAATATCTGTTCTTAGATACCGATGACCATCATCAGCGAGGTAAAGTTCCTGGTTTTGTAAGGAAATAGCGGTATGATTCGTAGTGATACCTAAGGCTTTTGAGAGATTGCCGGGGCCTTTTGTTATTGTATAATCTACTTTTTTCTTACCGGTTCTTCGCAACATTTCATCAATACCGGCAGTGGGTTCAATAGCGCGAATTAATACAGCATGCGGGATGTCTTTTTGGTGGGTAACCACATTAAATAAATGATGAATACCATAGCACAGATATACATAGGAAACACCTCCATCGGCATACATTATTTCATTCCTTTTAGTACGTTTTCCTCCGGCTGCATGTGATGCTTTGTCCAATGCACCCGCATACGCTTCGCATTCCACAATACGTCCGGCTGTTATAATCGTATCCCATTGCGTAACTATTATTTTTCCTAATAACTCTTCCGCAACTTGCAATACGTTTTTTCGCCGATAAAAATTTTCTGAAAGCTTTTTCATTGATAGCGCTACAAGTGAAAAGCAAAATTAGCGCTCATTCGGGAAAAATATTTTTTTACATTTGAGCAGTTTTAATGCTTAAGAAGAAATTTTGCTCAAAGAAATTGTTATAGCCGTCCAATCCTGGGGAGA
>CAZPPM010000016.1:0-38179 GCA_964588445.1 uncultured Citrobacter sp. | reverse complement strand
CTTTGATTCTCTTGTCATTTTGTGGAAAAAAAATTTGGGCAGTTTAAAATAATTATTATTTTTACTGTTGATAATCCATTTTACTAAACATTAAATTCTAAAAAATGGCAACAAAGAAAAAAGCAGCTCCAAAAAAGAAAGCTGTTAAAAAAGCTGTTAAGAAAGCAGCTCCAAAAAAGAAAGCAGCTCCAAAGAAAAAAGCAGCTAAGAAAAAATAAGGTTACACTTATTAGAACTTATAACGCAAAAGTCTCCCTCCGGAGACTTTTTTCATTATAGGCTGTTTATGAAATTAAAATCGCTTCTTCCTTATTTGCTTTCTTGTTTTTAATAATTTGCGCAGATGGATAACTTCGCAATCGCCGATAGCTTTTCTCTCTTAGCTAAACTCATGGATATACATGGAGAAAACAGTTTTAAAACAAAAACCTACTCCATTGCTGCTTACAACATTGAAAACCTCCCCACTCCATTAAAAGATACGCCCATAGAAAACTTACCGCGCCTTAAGGGGATGGGAGAAAGCGTTGTAAAAAAAGTAATTGAGCTACTGGAAACAGGTAAGCTTTCTTTATTAGATAACTACCTACAAAATACACCTCCAGGTGTACTGGAGATGCTACAGATAAAAGGATTAGGACCTAAAAAAATCCATGCCATCTGGAAAGAAATGGAAATCGAATCCGTGGGCGAACTTTTCTATGCCTGTAATGAAAACAGACTTACGCTTTACAAAGGATTTGGCGCAAAGACGCAGCAAAATATACAAGAAGCTATTGAGTTCTTTTTACAGCATCAAGGGAGTTTCTTATACGCACAAATTGATGAAGTATTTCCTCAGATAGACGCTTACCTGAAAAAAACATTCTCTCCATTACCTGTTTACGTTACAGGGGCTTACAAAAGACAAGACTTAACAATAGAAGAACTCGAATTTATCATTGGCGAAGAAAATGAAATCATAAAACCCAAATTTCAAACAGCACAACCGCCAGAACTATTAGAAGAAACACCAGAGAGTCTTTTGTACCAATTAAAGAATGGATTGCGGTTGCGACTCTATACCGGCAAAGAAAAATTAATAGAAAAGCTTTTTGCTACCACAGGTTCGGATTTATTCCTGCAGACTTTTCAAGAGCAGTTTCCTTCGTGGCGTGCAGAGCAATCCTTTACTGATGAAAAAGATATCTTTTCTTCCGTTGGACTATCGTATATACCTCCATTCCTCCGAGAGGAAGCGACTACTATTACAATAGCAAAGGACAAAATTACCTTCTCTCCTATTTCAACCGGTGAAATAAAAGGTATTGTTCACTCACATAGCAATTGGAGTGACGGTGTAAATACCATAGAAGAAATGGTACAGGAATGTATAAAACGAGGGTTAGAATATCTGGTACTATCCGATCACTCAAAGACTGCTGTGTATGCCCGGGGGCTAAATGAACAGCGGATAAAGGAACAACATGGCCATATAGATGAATTAAATACCAAGTATCCCAACTTTCGGATATTTAAAAGTATTGAATCAGATATTTTATCCGATGGCAGCCTCGATTATACCGATGACATCTTAGCTAGCTTTGATATGGTAATTGCATCTGTACATAATAACTTAAAGATGACAGAGGAGAAAGCGATGGAAAGACTATTGAAAGCAATTGCAAACCCTTATACGACCATACTGGGGCACATGACAGGACGTCTTTTATTAAGCCGTAAAGGTTATCCTGTCGACCATAAAACCATTATTGATGCATGTGCAGCTCACAATGTAGTAATAGAATTAAATGCACATCCCAGAAGGCTGGATATAGATTGGCATTGGATACCTTACGCGATTGAAAAAAATGTACTTATTTCCATTGACCCAGATGCACATAGTCTCGAAGGCTTTAGCGATATAAAGTATGGAGTATTGGCGGCGCAAAAAGGCAACTTGCAAAAAGAGCAAAATCTTAGCAGCTATTCACTTGATGCATTTCAGCAGTTTCTATCTACTAGAAAAAAAGCTAAGGGTATCTAATCTGCAAGTGGTAGTTCTATAAAGAAAGTAGTGCCTACGCCGGCTTCTGTCTCAAACCATATCTTCCCTTTTGTTTGCTCCACTATTCCTTTACACATAGCGAGACCTAGTCCGGTACCGGAAGACTTTGTCGTAAAGTTGGGTACAAAAATTCTCGATTTCATTTCCTCAGGAATTCCTTCCCCATTATCTTTTATACTCAGTAGTATAGTATCTTCTTTCTTCATTTCATCTACTTGTATATGGCAGCCTCTGTCTCCACTTGCTTCTACGGCATTAGCAAATAAATTGGTAAAAAGACGGTTCATCTGCGTCTTATCTGCACGAATAAACACAGACTCTAATAAAGGCCACCAGGTAAACTGCACATTTGGATTTGCATCAAAAAGATCTTTTACCGAACCTACTACATCATGCAAATCGAATACTTCCATATTTACTTGCGCGATATTTGCAAAGTGCGAAAAATCTGCCGCTATCTTAGATAAATGATCAATCTGCTCTACCAGCGTCTTAGCTACATTGCTGGAAAGTTCTTTTACATTAGGTTGATTGGAATCTATAGCTTTCTGTAAATATTGAATGCTTAGCTTCATAGGTGTAAGAGGGTTTTTGATCTCATGCGCTACTTGTCTAGCCATCTCCCGCCAAGCTTCCTCCCGCTGTGTTTTAGCAAGCGCATCAGCACTTTCCCCCAGCTTCTCCACCATTTTGTTGTATTCCTTTACCAAATCGCCAATTTCATCATCTCTGTTCCATTCAATTTCTTCATTAATCTCCCCTAAATTAATGTCCCGCATTTTTTCACTTATAACAGAAAAGGATCTCGTTATCCGATTGGTGATAAACAAAGCGATAAGTCCTGCAACAAGTAAAATGAATGCATTTAGGTTAATAACAGTAACGATAAAGTTTGATATTTCCTGATTAAGCTCCGGCTGAGAAGTAAAGTAGGGAATACTTAGGTAAGCGTAGATTTTGCCCTCCTTATCTCGTACAGGAGCATACACGCTCAGATAGGAAAGATCCGATAACTGTTCATTTTGCACATACTCTACCAGCCGTTGCTTATTGAGATAATAATAAGCAACCGGATTAATTTTTTCGCTCAGTACACCTTTGGCATATACGTTAGGATCAGAAGACACCCTTAAATCACCCCGAAGATCATATACATTCACATCTACTCCATGAATGTCTGATATTTCATTGACCAGATTTTGCAACTTCGCATCACTCCGGGAGCGGTAGCCACGCATAGCTTCCAGAAACAATCCTCCTTCATCAATTTGCTTCTCCATCTCCTTTACCATGATGCGCATAGTACGACTCAATCTGTCGCTATTATTAAGATTATACCTGTTCTTAAAAAAATTAATAGTTGCAATACCTATAATAACAAAAGAAAAGAGACTGATAAAAATAATAGTACTATGAACCTGATTCCTGATAGTAAAATGAAAGAATTTCAAGAAGGCATCCCAATCTACTATCGCTTTTACCATCAATGAAATCACCTGTACAGCAAAAACAAGAAAAAGAAACGAACAAAAAATATAAGAAAACAGGGTAATAGATTCAATAACCGTGTTCTGCTTCCTCGCCATTATTACAACCCGCTTATTACTTGCATGATACCATAACTCATCATACTCGCCATTTATCTTTTTCTCGTATTCTTCAAAAGATCTCCCTCTTGCTCCATCTAAACGAGTGGAAAAGGGATATTTATTAGACATGGTAATCAATCTCCCCTGGCTATAGACAGCATAGGAATAAATAGGCGAATTCTCCGGAGACATTTTCCTATGCTGGTTAAAAAACTCAGGGGATAAAGCTTCATTGCTGTACTTCCGCGGGTTAGAAACAATGAAGAAATGACCTAGTAATCTACCATCATCATCTTTTACGATACGATGAGTAACATAGGAGAACTTATCAAACGATGTTTCATAAAAATACAGATCCGGCACAGAGGTAGGATATACCTGCTTACTGATTATATTATTAAACGCTTCATACCGCGTATTATCATCATTATACAACCCATTTCCCAAAGAGTCATATACATATAACCGGGTATCATATTTGTTTAAATAACTGGAATAATTGCTGGATACAATGCTATCCCGCAAGACCCTGTTTTTGGTACTGTCCTGAAAACGATCAAATACATTGGATAAAAAATCATTATCGAGGTAACGAAGAGCAATACTCATCGTTCGCTCGCTCGACGGATCTGTTTGCTCAGCAAGCTTTCCTGCATAAAACTTTCGCTGGCTCCATTCTGCCCGTTTATTCTCTACAAGCATAATCGCTGCTATCGAAACAGAAAAAACAAATATCCAGAATATAATCCCTGCTATATTAAAGCGTATGCGATTTAATATAACCTCCTCCCTGTTCATCAATGCCGTATATACGAGTAGCCATACTAAAACAGGAATATAAAAAAGAACGGTAGGATCACCAGAACGTATGGTCAGAAAGGCGAGCCCGGAAACAGATATTACCAGATATACCGTCCACACATTTTTCCCGAAGAGAGGGAAAATAATTTTAAACAGGATTTGCGTAAAATAGTAATAGGAAAGCGCCAGCGTTGCCAGTACAAAGAACCCCACTATGGTGTACCTATCTAATGTAAAAAAATTAGTTACATCAAAAGACATTTTTGAGTCCGCAACAATACTGCGAATAACAGATGATAAAACAAATGTGGCATAAATCAGAAGACATAAAGAAATTATACCTATCACCCATTTTAACCAATGAGGCACCTTATCCAAAAAGTCTTTTACCGTATTAACTTTATACCATGCGAATAGAACGAGCCAACAAAAGAAAACAGCATTCATTAATAAGTCGCCGAGTGATCGCTGTATAATGCCGGATCCATAAATAACCGGATCAAATAACTCAAACTGCCGAAGATTCAGTAAAGAAGGAACCCAATAAATGATTATGCGAAGAATAAGTAAGCTGACCCCTAGAAAAAGAATCCCCTGCCACTTTCTTTTTCTGGCGAGCAATTCCCCTACCATATGAATAAACAAGAGTACAAATAACAAGCCTGAAAAACGAAGCAAGATAACAGCTTTATTATTTTTTGTTATGCCGGTATCAGGCGTTTTTTCAAAATAAAATAGCGGCTTGCCGGTTATTGACTTTACCGGAAAATCTGTTTGTTTAGTGCTCAACAAAACTCTTGCATCTGCCGACTTACTATATATAAATCGCTCTGCCAGCGTTTGTGTCTCAAACAGAAATTCTGAGCGAATCGGCACCATCGCATAGGCTACCAATGTATGCGGCAGTAGAGTTATTGTCTTCTTAACAATGTAATAATAGCCATTGGAAAGCCGGAGAAACTCCTCCGATTCGGGTACAGAAAACGACGTAGACGGTGGTGTAACCAATTGCGTATTCCAAAAACGAAGAGAAAGTGTCCCTGAATTATTTACGGTGTATAAAAATATACCGTACTTTTTATCAGCTACCGACTGAAGTTCTTTTGCGGTTTCTTTATCTTCAAGCAATTGCCTGATAAAAAAAGTATCGGCAAGAAAAAGTCGAAAATCATTCTGTTGTTTGTGTAAATACTTTTCGGCTTGCTTTACTTCATCTATTACAACAGACCTGTCGTTATAATAAAAATTAATAAAAAAAGAAATCAGGAAAAGGATAAGGGCTATTGCCAGTAATACTATTCCAGTGACAACCTTATTTTCAGCAAACAACTTCACTTCTTCTGCTGGCGTTTAATACTTTCCCAGATGGCATCCATTTCCTGAAGGGTCATTTCCTGTATATTTTTTCCTTCCGATAGTGCTTGCTGTTCCATCTGTGTAAAGCGGTGGATGAATTTTTTATTGGTGCGTTCCAGTGAGCTTTCGGCATCTATCTGCAAAAACCGTGCATAATTGATCAATGAAAACAGTAAGTCGCCAAATTCATCCTCAATCCTATCCAGGCGCTGGGTCTCAATCGCTTCTTTCAACTCCCCTATCTCTTCCTCTACCTTTAGCCAAACCTCCTCTGTATTATTCCATTCAAAGCCTACCTGCTTGGCTTTTTCCTGCAACCGTATAGCTTTTACCGTTGCCGGCAGAGAACGGGGCACTCCTTCCAACACGGATTTTTTACCTTCTTTTAGCTTTAACTTTTCCCAGTTTTTCTTAACGTCATCCGCATCGGCAACTTTTACATCTCCGTATATATGAGGATGGCGGGAAATCAATTTTTCACAAATCCCGTTAATCACTTCGTCGATATCAAATTTTTTCTCTTCCGCCCCGATGGTCGCATAAAAAACAATATGCAATAGCAAATCACCCAACTCCTCTTTAATACCTTGCCAGTCATCATCCACTATGGCATCAGCCAGCTCAAATGTTTCCTCAATAGTCATCGATCGTAGTGTATGGATAGTCTGCTTCTGATCCCAAGGGCATTTTTGCCTAAGTTCTTCCATTATCTTCTTTAGTCGTAAAAAGCTATCGCCCGTATTGCCCTGTGTCATAATTTAAGCTTGTAAAAGTGAGTACCCAAAAAAGAATGCAAATAGGAAAGAAATAATAATAATACAGATTAGATTAAAAATCAGAAATTTTATAATTGTCTTGCTCCAACTTTGTGCGTAAAAATTTTTCATCGCTCGTAACGCATAATACACTCCATAAAAAAGCATTACTGCCTGTACTAAGTTTAGCAAATTCACTCCCCAGGCTATCTTCATTTTTTGCAGCAAAAAGAAAAGTAGCATTATCAGAAAAGTGAAAATATACAAGTGCACGAGAAAAATACCATGATCTGCATAATACAATATTTTACGTCTTCGAATGTATAACAGATAAAGGACAAAAGCATATAACGGCAAGGACACAAACAGTAAGTAAGGGAAAGTGTGTAAAAACTTATCCATTACTGATGTAAGTAATTCGTTACCCTTGCCAGCATATTTTATTTTTAGCTCAATAGACTTATGATTCACGTAACGATCAAGCCAGCCATCTCTCTTTTTAGGGGGCAAACTAGCTTGTATTGAATCATATTGAGCTATAGAAGCATATCGTGTTGATACACCCGAATCCTTTTCACTTAAGGTATCTTTTACTTTCGGCTTATTAGCTTTATCAAAAAGAGCAAATGCTTGCAACACATTCACTGAATCTACAGTTGTATTCGCTCTCGCCAAAGCACTATCTTTTAGTACTTCGATATTGGCTACCGAAGGAAGAGATGATTTATTGCCTTGGAATATTTTTTTTGTAGAAAAAAGAGAGAAAATGATAAGAAAGAATAAGGCTGATGTAAAAATATACATCCGGATAGGATTCAGATACCGACTACGTCTACCGACTACATACTCCTGAGATAAATAGCCCGGACGTTTAAATAGCACACCCATTGTTTTAAAAAACTTACCATCAAAATGGGTAATATCATTAAAAAAATGCGTAACCATGCTCCAGAAACTCTCCTTAGGAATACTATTCTCCTGACCGCATATATGGCAGTATTTACCCTGCACTATTGTTCCGCAGTTTAAGCAGTCTTTTTCCTTTCTTTCCGGGCGATGAGACATATCACTTTTCTTTAAAAGTAAAAATAGTAGAAGAATTAGAGGTAGAAAGCGGAAATGTAATAATTTATAGCCACTTTCGTTAAAGTACCGTCAGTTTATCTTTTTAAAAAGCTATCTTAATCATAATGAAAATCCTATTTTCTCTTCTTCTGGCTGCTTTTGCAGGAATAGCCCAGGGACAATACTATTATCAGGATATTATAGGCACCAAAAATATTTGCCGCCAAATGGCAAATTACACAGCCCAAAAAGTAGCCTCTGTAACAGCTACAGGGTTTGATGCAATGGGTAAAAAATCAGCCGACTTTAATGAATGGCAGGAAATAGACAAAGCAAAAAACACCTGGAAGGTCACTACAAGAAACAACACCACTGTTACACGCCAGTATTACCAGTTTGACAACAAAAACACTCTGCTCAAAATCATTGACTCCTCTGCCGCTATTAGAAGTGAAGCCATATACACCTATGCCAATGAAAAATTATCTAAAATAACAATCCAACTAATAGATGCGGGTAATGATTTCAATCAAACGGAAGAGAGATCGTGGTTTTATAATAGCAGCGGCCATCCTGAAAAAATGCTCCGCATCATAAACCAAAAAGACAGTTTTTCCTATAATTTTATCCTAGATGATCATGGATTAGTAACCGCAGAAGCTCCTGCTATCAAGCGCATAGGCACAGATACTATTTATTATTATTATAACGAAGATGGGTGGCTAACAGACATCGTACGGTACAATAAAAAATTGAATCAATTGCTACCTGATGTAATGTTTGAGTACGATGACAACGGAATTGCTATTCAAAAAACGACCATTGTCTCTGTATCTACCCGCGACTACCTGATTTGGCGTTACGCTTTTAACCAACAAGGGCTAAAAACAAAAGAAGCACTTTTTAATAAACAAAGAGAGCTCACCGGGAGAATAGATTATCAATATACATTTACTCCTTAGCAGCTATCAATTCTTTTCAAGAACTAATTATTAATGGCCGGTAAATACCGGCCATTAATAATTAGTTCTTCTACTTTACAATCACACTTTCGATCGACCGAAAATGAGTGAAAGTAAAAACAACACGATAAAAACAAAGAATAAAATTTTAGCGATAGAAGCTGCTCCAGCCGCAATGCCAGTGAACCCCAATACACCAGCTACTATTGCTACGATCAAAAAAACAACTGTCCAGCGTAGCATAATAATACATTTTGTGTTTAAAAAATGATATTTTTCAAACTATTGAAAATTTCATGCCAGCTTGTAAAATCGGAGAATTTAGATTCTATTATTAAGTGTTTACCTAGTACTACTATTCCTTTTTTTACTCATTCTTGTCAGATCGATAGGAAAAGACAATTGCTTCAATTATCATTTACTCATACTAATCTCTTTTTGCCCATCCCACACCGGCGGATTTATTCCCAACAAATGCTTAACAAAAAAATCCTGTCTTTTTCTCTCACCGTACTGTCCTCCACTCGAATGCCCCATTCCCGGAACCATAATAAATTCATGGTCTTTATTAGCCTTGATAAGCGCATTTACAAATTGATACGTTGAAGATGGATCTACATTATCATCCAGTTCACCTACTATCAACATGAGTTTCCCTTCCAGCTTATGTGCATTTACAATATTGGAACACTCCGCATACTGTTCTCCAATAGGATAACCCATCCACTGCTCATTCCACCACATTTTATCCATACGATTATCATGACAACCACAGGAAGCGACTGCTACTTTGTAAAATTCTGGATGAAACAAAACTGCTCCAGCAGCATTTTGCCCCCCAGCTGACGTACCATAAATACCAACCCTAGATAGATCCATATATGGATATTTTTTGGCGGCGTCCTTCATCCATAAAATTCTGTCAGGAAATCCTGCATCTTTTAAATTTTTCCAGGCGACATCATGAAAAGCTTTTGAACGGTTAGACGTACCCATGCCATCAATTTGCACTACAATAAACCCAAGCTCGGCCAATGTATTTAAGCCCGATGGATTTGCATTAAACGTTTTGGGAACAAAAGAACCTTGTGGCCCCGCATATATATACTCAATTACAGGATATTTTTTATTGGGATCAAAATTAGTAGGTCGAGCTATGATGCCCCAGATATCAGTAACCCCGTCACGAGCTTTTGCAGTAAACACTTCTGTTTGTTTCCAATCAGTTTGTTGTAATGCAGTAATATCTGCTTTTTCCAACTCCATAATTACTTTACCATCCCTAGCACTACGTACTACTTTTACCGGTGGCAGATCTACTCTTGAATATGTATCTACAAACTTTGAAAAATCTGAAGAGAATATCCCATTGTGATTCGCATTCTCTGTAGTTAATGCCGTGAATCCTTTACCATCAAAACCAACCTTATAGTATTGAATGAGATAGGGATCCTGTCCTGCTTCTCTACCACTACCTTCAAAAATCAGGAAGCGTTTTTCTTCGTCTACCTCTACCACTTTACGTACTACCCAATTACCTTTTGTTATTTGGTTTTTTACTTTTCCTGTTTCACCATCGTATAAATACAAATGATTCCACCCATCTCTTTCTGATGCCCAAATAATCTCCTTGCCATCGTTAATATCTTTTCTATATTTTTTTCCGCTATACTCAACAAATGTTTTACTACGTTCATCAATTAATGTTTTCACTACCCCTGTCGAGGCATCCATACTATAAACTGTATATTGTTGATGCCCTCGTTGATTGTATTCAAAAGTAAAAGCCCGGCTATCTTTTGTCCACTGAATCCAGGATAAGCTGTACTGGTTGCTAATTAATGACGGGTCCACCGAAAACATCTTTTTTGATTGTGGAATGAATAAAACAGGTTGTCGCTGGGGTAATGCATCTCCCGGTTTCAAATAATCTCTACTCTGCAGTTTTGGTTGCAATTGATCTGCAGGCGAAGACTCAATCAAGTAAATAGTACGAGCCGTGTTAGGTCTTATTTTATGCGTAGCCAGTTTTTTTGAATCGGGAGACCATGTTAAAAATGCAGAATAATATTCGCCTGGAGAACCGTCAAAACTTAATTGTACTTCTTCAGCTTGTTTCCCTTTTGGATAAACAAATACATTGTTATTTTTAACATATGCTACCCAAATACTATCAGGAGAAGTAACTGGAGTGCCATTGCTATCATCTCTTCTTTGCCCCCAATATCCTCCACGCCCTCTTCGATCATCGTCACTTAAGGCTCCTTTATCTTGCACCTGATAATTGGGCAGACGCAACACCCATTTTTTTCGAAAAGCGACAAATTCGATTTCATCATCAGTCTTAAACTCTAATTGACTAATAGGCAAACTATCCGAATCAACAACTTCTCCGCTGCTTTTTGACAACACCGCTGCTAACTTTTTATGATCAAAAATCTGCTCTTTTGTTTTTGCATCAGTATCTACAATAATAAACTCACGCCCCTTTACCGTATTATTAATGTACCAAAAACGCTGTCCCTTTCCTATCCACTGTACAGTAGTAGGATTATTTATTACCTTATCCGTCACCATTTTGCTATATGCATTTGAACGGGCATAGTCTGCAACCTTTCCTTGAGCGCACACGACATTATTCATAAACAAGCAAACCAACGCAGCAAAAATTATTCTCATATTCAATTTTTTAAACAATGTATTTACTATGATTTTTCTATCTCTTTCAAATATGCAAGTCAACGATGTTGCCTTTCCATTTTATCTCTCTTGGCAAAAAACCTAGCAGTTGTTAATAAGAACTTTATTGAAATGCATACACCTTAAAACAAATATAAAATTCAAGAATAGGATAGACCAACCTAATTTTAGCCAGTACAGATCATATATTAACCGTTATCACAACAATTATTTACCTACCCATCCAGTCCGTTATCTTTGCCTTCAAAGGATTTTAACGCTCTTTATATTCTATAAGCTGCTACTAACAGTGATTACAAAAACACACAAGCTATATAACAACGCTAAACAAAGTTTTCATGCACTATATTCTACTACTCAGTTTTATTATTTTCTTTCAACAAGCATCAGCACAACAATCTCCTTGGGATCGTATTGCGGCCCAACCTTCCACACTTGGCTTAGAAAAAGGCATAACAAACTACAACCAAGGCCCATTCCTTTTAAAGCTTGTGAACGCATCGCAAACAGTAGCAGGATTGAGTCCGACAGCCGAAACTGATTTTGACTATACACCGGCCGACAGATTGAAAGGACGAGACAAAGATGGTTTGTACCATTTGGGTGATCTTAATTTAAGAGTTCGCAACATTGATAGTACTGAATGGCAAAAGCTATCAACGATTACCAAAAGGAGTGATATAACAGCCTTACCCACCACTACGACCATTATTGCAGCAGCCGATCTTACTAATACACTACCATCCGCCAGCCCCGTTAAAGTAATACGTTATTGGGAAAAAAGTGACAGTTGGTTACAAATACGCTTCGAAATCATTAATACCAGCAACTATTCAATAGAAATAGGAGCATTGGGTATACCACTTATTTTCAACAATATTTTACAAGACAAAACACTAGATCAGGCGCATAAACATAATGTTTTTTTTGATCCATATATTGGTAAAGATGCCGGTTATTTACAAGTAAACCGACTGCATGGTAAAGGCGCCAGCTTATTAGTTATACCCGGTGAGAATGCCTCTTTTGAAGCATATAATCCGTTGAACGACGACCCCAGCCCAAGAGGTATTGTGTTTGAAGGTTTTCATGAATGGGTAATACACAGTAAGGCCTTTGCAGAGAAAGAATGGAAAGGTGTAAACCATTGGAACGAGCCGACATCGGCCATATTAACACCGGGTGAAAAAAAATCATATGCCCTAAAGTTTGTGCTATCGCCATCCATAAAAGAAATAGAAAAAACTTTACAAGGTTATAGCCGCCCGGTGGCCCTTGGTTTACCCGGCTACGTTGTACCGGTTAATGCAAATGCTCAATTGCAGATAAAATATGATAAAGCTGTTGCAAAAATTACTGTTGAACCTGCTAACGCATTACAACTTAAAAAAGGCAAAACCACGCCGAATGGCTGGGCTACTTATCATATTACCGGTAAAACCTGGGGGCGTGCCCGCGTAACGGTAATTTATGCTGATGGCTTAACCCAAACAATAAGCTACAAAGTAATAAAGTCGGAAGCCGAAACCGTTGCCGACCTTGGTCATTTTCTTACGACAGAACAATGGTATGAAAACAGCAATGACATTTTTAAGCGCTCCCCTTCTGTTATTAATTATGACTATGAGAAAAGAGCACATGTAACACAAGAAAACCGTGCATGGTTTGCAGGCTTGAGTGATGAGGCCGGAGCGGCAAGCTGGTTAGCTGCTATGATGAAACAATATTTACAACCCAAAAGTGAAGAGTTACAAAAGCTAAAACGTTTTGTGCATGAAACGTTGTTTGGCCAAATTCAATTAACAGAAGGTCCTAAGAAATATGGTGTAGTAAAAAGTTTGTTCTACTATGCACCGGACTCAATGCCGGCCGGTACATACGATACCAGCATAAACTGGAAAACATGGTCGGCGTGGCCAAAAAAGGAAGCGAATAGTGTAGGAAGATCTTATAACTATCCGCACGTTGCCGCTGCTCATTGGGTAATGTATAAATTAGCCCGTAACTACGTTGGATTGGTTACTGAAAATTCATGGAAAAAGTATTTGGAAGATGCCTTCCACACAAGCATAGCAATGGTAAAACTGGCACCTTATTACGCTCAATTTGGGCAAATGGAAGGCTCTGTATTTTTATTAATATTAAAAGATCTGAAAAGAGAAGGTCTTACTATATTGGCACAGGAGCTGGAAGACGCAATGCGTAAAAGAGCCGACCACTGGAGAAAGCTGAATTACCCTTTTGGTAGTGAAATGCCTTGGGATTCTACCGGCCAGGAAGAAGTATATATGTGGTCGCGGTATTTTGGCTATATGGACAAAGCTGATGTTACACTTAATGCAATATTGGCGTACATGCCTACTGTTCCTCATTGGGGTTACAATGGCAGTGCTCGTCGCTACTGGGACTTTGTATACGGCGGTAAACTTTCCCGAATTGAAAGACAATTACATCATTATGGGTCTGCATTAAATTCCATACCGGTGGTAACAGCTTTTAAAGACAACCCTAGCGACTTGTATTTGTTACGTACCGGTCATGCGGGTACACTTGGCGCACTGGCTAATATAACACAGGACGGATTTGGTCCCGCTGCATTTCATTCTTATCCATCTACGCTGGCCAATGATGGTATGGCTGGCGACTATGGTTCCGGCTTCTATGGTTATGCTGTTAACTCGGCCACGTTTATTACCCAACATCCGGAGTTTGGTTGGTTAGCTTTTAGTGGTAACTTATCGAAAAAAGGTAATTGGGTAAACACCACTGTTACTACTGCTGGTAAATCACGTGTATTTATTGCTCCGGCAGGTGTATGGCTACAACTGGAAGCGGGTATGTTTGATCAAGTAGCTTACAACACCAAAACAGGTGAAATAAAAGCAACTTTATTACCTGCAAACAACTTTACGCCAACTGCATTTTTACGTGTAGAAAACAGCAAAGGTGAAGCCAGCTCTTACAAACTAAATAACTATAAAAAAGATGAGCGTGGCACTTATAATATTGGCTTAAGCAATAAAAATATTACGGTGACATTAACTAAATAAGCAAAGATTTATAATGTTATAAGTATTTTACTTCTAATATTATCTTTTGTGACAAATACTCAAAATAAAACCCGGATAGTAAATACTATCCGGGTTTTATTTTTTGAACGACTTTATTTATTGCCGGCTATATACAAACGCCCGGGCAATAAACATTTCAGACATTATCCATTACCTGTAGATTTCTTTTTAATTAAGTAGTACACCGGAATACCCAGAGCTGCAATAATAATTCCCGGCCAGGTATAATTGGGTTTGTAAATAACCATTAGTACACAAAAACTAATGCCCATTATAATGTATACTAATGGTAATACAGGGTAACCAAATGCTTTATAAGGTCTTTCTACATTGGGTCGGGTTTTACGTAACCTGAAAATACCCACAATAGCCAATACATAAAATATAACCACCACAATCGAAATCATATCCAGCAAATCGCTGTACTTACCACTCAAACTCCATAAGGCAGCAATAACACATTGTAACCACAAAGCCACTCCGGGTACTGATTTTTTATTTAAAGTACCCACTTTTTTAAAAAACATACCATCCTTAGCCATAGAGTAATACACCCTCGCTCCGGCCATTATTAATCCGTTGTTACAACCAAAGGTTGATACCATAATCATTACGGCAATAATGGTAATACCTACAGGGCCAAAAATCACCTGCGCTGCAACTATGGCTACTCTGTCTTTTTCTGCCGATGCCATTTGTTCCATGGTTAATACACCGGTGTACATTACATTGGCCAATAAATAAACTACAGTAACCAATATAGTACCTAGTGCTAAGCTTAACGGTACATTACGTTGCGGATTTTTAATTTCACCTGCTACCGAGGTAGAGCTATGCCAGGAATCGCTACTAAAAATAGCCCCCACCATACCCGCAGCCACGGCACCTAATGCAGCAAACATGGTATAATTAGCCGTACTGCCGTCGGCACTTAACCTGAATAAATTCCATACATTATCTGTATGCCAGTTAGCAGCCCACACATCGCTTTTTAAAGCGAATAAACCAAACACAATTAAAGCCAGTAAACTTAATAGCTTGGCCATTGTAATGGTTGTTTGTACCATTTTTCCACTACTCACACCTCTTGTATTAATAACCGTAAGTACCACAATAACCCCTATCGATACTAACTGTGCAGAGGATATGGTAAAACTGCCAAGAGTTAAAGCAACCACATCCTCATCCCAGGCGGGTATAAGATAAGCGGTAAATTTTGCAAATGCCACGCCTACTGCGGCTATGGTAGCTGTTTGTATAACGGTAAAAAATGTCCACCCAAAAACAAAACCCACTAAAGGGTTATAGGCCTCTTTTAAGTAAACATATTGTCCGCCTGCTTTAGGAAACATACCGCTTAACTCACCATAACTTAATGCGGCCGTTAAAGTCATAAACCCGGTGATTAGCCATATAAGCAATAACCACCCCGCACCACCAACGTTACGGGCAATATCGGCGCTTACAATAAAAATACCCGAGCCTATCATGCTACCTGCTACCAGCATCGTAGCATCCATTAATCGTAAGGAGGGTTTAAATCCTGTCTGATTTTCTGACATACCTAGCAACTCTAAATAAAGAAGAAATGATTTGAAGTTTGTATAACAGCTTTTATTACTTTTTAAATTCGTAAAACTTCCAGTTTGTTTGATAATTACGATTCAATTTTTGATTTAGCAAGGTAGCCCTTAGCATTTCCATAGGCAAATGATTCTCTTTAATCACAGCTTCATGAAACTGAGCATTCGTCATTTTTCCGCCTTTGACTAACTCCTTGTGAATACTAAACAGTTGTAACCCTCCTACGAGATAGGCCAATTGATAAAGTGCGCCGTAGTTAGCCTCGAATGAACGCTTTACCTCTCCATGTGCATTAGCATACTCATGCCCTACTTCATTTACCAAGTAGTCTATACACTGCTGAGGTGTCCATTCTCCAATGTGGAACTTAATAGAAAAAGTAATGCGGGCACAACGGTGCATACGCCAGAACAACATACCTATACGTTCTTCCGGTGTTTTAGCAAATCCTTGATCATACAACAATAATTCCCAATAGAGCGTCCAGCCCTCTGTTGTAAATGGCGTATTAAAAGCTGATTGCCGATAGTTCTTATATCGACTATTCATAAAATACTGTAAGTGGTGGCCCGGTACTAATTCATGCTGCACTGTGCCTCTGGAAAAATAAGGATTATTCCCCCGCATACTCATTAACTTATCCTGATGGCTCATTGTATTGGTTGGATATGATATACTAATTTCTCTACCACCCGTAAAAAAAGGATTCACCAACTGTCGCTCCGGTGTCATCATGATCATACCCCATGTCTCTTCTGCCAACGGTGGTAGATTCATTAATTTTTTTTCATTAATAAAGCGTACAGCATCATCATTCAATTTCATAATCAATTCAGGCTGCTTACCCGGAGCCACATAGCTATTCTTTACTTTTTCCTGAGCGGCTCTCCAATTATCACCAAAGCCCATTTCACGGGATGCTTTTAACAATTCATTTCTGCACCATTCCATTTCCTGATCGGCTAAACGCAATAACTCGTCAGCCGTATAAGAGATCATTTCATTTTTCAATTGTTTATTAAACAATTCTTTTCCAATAGGGTTTCCGCCAATATTGCTTCCATCGTTAAATATTTTTTTATCCGATTTCGATCTCACTGCTTTTGCATAATCAGTAAGGGATGCGGATAGTTCTTCGTATGGCTTGGGCACCCACCAGGAAAAAAGCGGATCATATCCATTATAAAAGTCAAATGCATTTTTCAATCTTGCTTTAAGATCATCAATGTGTCCTGCAAGAAATTGCGCCGACTGTTCTGGCAGTTTATTTCCTGCATTGATAACAGCTTGTGCTTTCTTTACTTTCGCTGTTGCATTATGCAATACACCCGCAACTTTTTCACCGTCTATTGTTACACCTCTTCTTCTCATTTTTTCAAACCAATAAATAGAATCTGCAAAATCTAAGTGATTAGCTAAAGGCTTGTATTGTTGTAAATCATTCAATAGACCCTCTTGTGTATTTTCAATTTTTTGACGTAAGAGAACATAATCAACTTTACCGTATATACTCATTTTGTCAAAATCAATCTTCTTCAATGTTCCCAAGTACTCATCATTTAGCTTGATCAGGCGATTAGCTTGTTCAGGCGACCTGAAAGAAGCTCCGCCCCATCTTCCAACAGCCATAGGGCCATAATAGTAATCAATAGCCCTTACATCCTGCTGGTACTGTATAATATAACCTGACACTTCACTGGCTTGCTCATATAATGCTGCAGGAGATTGTGAAAAACCATTGTGAGTGCTAAAAAAAAACATTAAACAACTAATAATCTTAACATAAAATTTCATGAAGTATATTTTATAGTAATAAAACAAAAAATACCATTTTTCGTCACCTTCTAAAAATAGCTAAACTCACTTCTAGCTGATTCGCATATATTAACCAGAAGTTCGTGTGTATTAACAATAAAATAAATAGTATAGCAAATTAAACAGCTTACTGTTTAGTATAAGACCGATACACTAATAACGCTGCTGCTAAATCTTCTACCGCCAGACCGGCAGATTTAAAAAGGGTTATTTGGTCTTCTGTAGTACGACCGGGGTGTTTTTGCAAACAAAGTTCTTTAATATCTGCCTGCACATTGTCGGGATTAAATATACCTTCTTTGATAGGTATGGCCAAGTCGCCGGTTTCGTGCAAAGCACCTTCGCGGGTGTCTACAAAAACCTGACTGCGGAGGATAGCCGTATCATCCGTTTCTCTGGTATCGGGTTTGTGAGACCCTATTAAATCCAGATGGGTGCCGGGTTTTAACCATTCACCTTTAATCACTGGCGTTGGCGCTAAGGTGGCTGTAGAAATCACATCTGCTTTACGGGCAGCGGCTTCTAAATCATTTACCGCAATAGCATTAATACCCTCCTGCTGTAATTCGGTAACAAATTGGCTAAGCTTACCGGTATTACGCATCCATACTTCAATACTATTGTAAGAACGTACTGTACTATGTGCCTGTACCAAATGTTTGGCTACTTTACCACCCCCTACTACCAGCAAACGTTTTGCATTTACCGGTGCTAAGTATTTTGCAGCTAATGCCGATGTACAAGCCGTACGACGGGAGGTTAACTGAGCCGCATTCATCATAGCCAATTGCTGGCCGGTAACCGCATCCCATAAGGTATAAGCGGCATGTATTGCGGGAATATTGCGAGTATGATTGTTTGGTGCAACAATTACCTGTTTAACACCTAAATATTTTTCGTTCCACACCGGCATTAATATCAGTGCATTTTCCTGTTGTTCTTTGGTTGTGTAAAAATGATGATGTCTGACAGGTAACTCATAATCAGAACAAAACATTTTTTGCAACGCTTCAATTAAGTCTGCATAATTTAATGCAGCTACTACTTTATCATCAGGTATTACCAACATATCAATGGCCTTATTAATTAAATCGTTCGGGATTAAAAATATCTACGTTTACTTTAGAGGGTTGCTCTTCAATAATATCAGCTACTACCCTACCCACAGCAGGGCCCAGGCTTAAACCCATCATACCCAAGCCACCTGCAATTACCAGATTATTTATTTTATTGGATGCCCCTAAATAAGGTAATCCATCCGGTGAGCAGGGCCTGAAGCCATGCCAGGTCTGGTTTTCCTCAGGTATAGGCAATTTATATTCAGGATAATATTTGGGTACCGATGAAACAATACCTTCTAACCGGTTACGATTAATTACATGATTAATAGGCGCTAACTCCATCGTACCACCAATACGTACTTTACCCCCCATGGGTGTTAAAGCTACTCTTGCTTCTAACAACAAAGCAGGGTGTTGTACTTTACCTTGAAATGCATCCGTTAAAAACGAATACCCTTTACCCGGCATAACCGGAATATTTAAACCCGCTTTTTTTGCCAAAGTACCTAACCATGCTCCACTGGCCATTACCACTTTATCAGCTTTATAACTTTTACCACCACCTATTACTTCGGTTATTTTTCCATTACTCACGGTTATATCCGTTACACCGGCATTTTTTACCAGTGTAACACCCATAGCCTGTAGCTTAACAAGTAAGGATTGCATCAACGCCTGCGGATACAAATGACTATCACAACGATAATGCACTGCACCCAAAACATCTAATTGCACATCGGGTTCCAAAGCCTGTACCTGAGCTTTATCCAGCACTTCAATGTCTAATCCCATTTTTTGGGCAACATGCGATAGCTCAATTTCTTCATCCTGCGTTTTGGTATTTTTATATAACATTAAAATACCCTTGTGGTGTAAATCTATATCGGCGGCTAATTCAGTTTGTAATTCGTTATACAATCCACGGCTGTATAAATTTAAATCACGGATAGATGGTGCCGAACGGGTAACATGTTTTTCGTTGGCATGACGTAGAAATTTCATACCCCACGAAATCATGTTCCAGCTTAAAGATGGTTTTACATAAAACGGACTCTTACTATCAAACATCCATTTAATACCTTGCGCTACAATACCCGGTGCTGCCAACGGCGTAAAATGACTGGGAACAATCATACCGGCATTACCATAAGAGCAACTATCTGTAAAATCTTCTTTATCTAAAACAGTTACCTGCCAGCCTGCTTTGCGCAAATAAAAAGCACTGCTTAACCCAACAATACCGCCACCAATTACCAGTACCGAACCTTTATCTTGTGTCATTAGTTATTTGTAAATTTTTATATCACCTGAAACCCATGTGCGTAAGGGTCATCATCATCAATAATAATAGTATTATACCCTGTAACCATTGCCCAGCCTTCAATACCGGGTACTATAGCGGGCTTACCATCGCCAAAAGCATTGGTTACTTCTTCTTCAATGGTGCCAATAAATTGCGAGCCAATAATACTTTCGTGTATAAACTTATCGCCTTTTTTTAGTTTGCCTTTTGCATACCATTGCGCCATACGTGCCGATGTGCCCGTACCACAAGGTGAACGGTCAATGGCTTTATCGCCATAAAAAACAGCATTGCGTGCCGTCGCATTATGGTTAATAACAGCACCTGTCCATTGCACATGACTTAAGCCGTTAATGTTAGCATCCTGCGGATGTAAAAACGTATATTTTTCATTCATACGCTTGCGAATTACACGGCTCCAGCTAATTAACTGGTCGGCTGTATAATGTTCAATACCTTTAAAATTTTCTTGGGGGTCTATAATGGCATAAAAATTTCCGCCATACGCCACATCCAAAGTAAGTGTACCTAAATCCGGACTTTCAATGGTTAAGTTTTCCGAATGTAAAAACGATTTTACATTGGTTAGTTTTACCGATTTTACTTTTTTTCCTTCTTGTACATAATCAATCAACACCAAGCCGGCAGGTGTTTCTAACCGTAACTTACCCGGCACTTTAGGTATTACCAATCCTTCTTCAATGGCAATAGTAACGGTGCCAATAGTTCCGTGTCCGCACATGGGTAAGCAACCGCTGGTTTCAATGTACAACACACCTATATCGTTGGCTTCGTCAATAGGCGGATATAAAATACTACCACTCATCATATCATGACCACGAGGTTCAAACATCAGGCCCTTCCTTATCCAATCAAACTCGGCTAAAAAATGTAAGCGCCGTTCCATCATACTATTGCCGCGCAATAAAGGACCACCGCCTGCCACTACACGTACCGGATTACCACAGGTATGTGCATCTATGCAAGAAAAAGTTTTTTTCATTTATTCTTTTGAAAGATGAACTATGAATTATAAATAATGAATAGCATTGCTACCCTCACCCAGTTAAATGCACTCCGGCAAACCGAGGACTATAAACAAAATGTTCAATAGAATTACTACAGTTGAACGGAGCGTCGCAAGGAACGATCAATCAGGGCTATACAGCCGGTAACATTATTAATCCTACATCTCTAATGGGCTTTAAAGTCTGGACTTGTAAATGTTTTTTGTAACCAGCGTCCCTCCCTTGATTGAACTTCTGTTGCGTCGCACTCTTGTACTGTTGTAATTCTATTCGGCAATTTGCAAGCCCCTGTATTTGTCTATAATAACCTTATTGCCGGCTTCCCAAATTAGCATATCAGCACATTAGCAAATTAGCAAATTAACTAATTGCCACATTCCCCTTAGTCAGCTCGCCGTTTATCGTACGCCATATGCCCAATGTATTTTCATTTCTTACTTCTTCGGGCAACACGGCATCGGGCCAGTTTTGGTAACTTACCGGACGTGCAAAACGTTTAATTGCATCAGGACCTACTGCCGTAAAACGACTATCGCTGCAAGCGGGATAAGGACCACTATGCGTCATTGCATAACAAACTTCTACACCGGTAGGAAAGTTATTAAATAACAGGCGACCGCATTTAGCCGTAACAGCATTAATCAACGCCGCATTTTCACTCAGTTCGTTTTCTTCGCCAAGGATAGAAATAGTTAACTGTCCCTCAATAGCTTTAGCAATTGCTACAGCCTCATCAACTGTTTTGTAGGTAACCAATAAACCAAAAGGCCCAAACACTTCCTGCCCCATTTGTTTATTGGCTAAAAACGCCTGTGCTGTTGTAATGGCAACTGCAGCGTTACCCGTGCCCTCTTCACCTTCTGTAGCCTGCGCAACAGGCTCTACATTGGGTTGTGATAATACACTGGATTTATTAGTATGATATGCTTTCGCAATGCCTTTGTGCAACATGGCCGCAGCAGGCGTTGCAGAAATTTGTTGCGATAATGTATTAAGGAAAGTGGTTAAAGCAGGTGTTTCGGGTGCTACAAAAATTCCCGGATTGGTACAAAACTGTCCTACGCCTAATGTTAACGAAGCTGCATATTGTTTAGCCACTTCTTCGGCAGCGTTATTTAATTTTTGCTCCAATAAAAACACAGGATTTACACTACCCATTTCGGCAAAAACCGGAATAGGCTCATGGCGTTTATTAGCCAAATCCACCAAGGCTTTACCCCCACCATATGAGCCGGTAAACCCCACTGCTTTTATAGTAGGATGCGAAACAAGATAGGTTCCGTTTTCAAACGAATTACTATACACATGACCAAACAAGCCTTCCGGCAAACCTGCATCAGCTATAGCTTTGTTTATGGCTGTTGCCATAATACCCGATGTTTTTGGATGTGCCGAATGTGCTTTAATAATAACCGGGCAACCGGCTGCAATAGCCGACGCAGTATCGCCACCGGCAGTAGAAAATGCAAAGGGAAAATTGCTGGCACAAAAAACAACTACAGGGCCAAGCGGTGTATATGTTTTTCTGATAGAAGGTCTGGGTAAAGGTGTTCTATCAGGTAATGCTGTATCAATACGCACAGGTAATACAACACCACTTAACAACGCATCAGCATAACTACGCCATTGTAAAATGGTACGTCCTTTTTCGCCCTGTAATCGGGCAACCGGTAAATTTGTTTCTGCTTGTGCAGTTTCTATCAACTCATCTCCAAGCGCTTCAATAGCATCAGCTACCTGATGCATAAATGCTGCTCTTTGTTTTACAGTATAATTTTTAAAAATAAAAAAAGCAGCTTCTGCTTTTTGCAATAACAGATCAATGTCTTGGATAGAGGTATTATTATTCATTATTACTATTTTCTTCTTTGATAACCTACAAATTTACAAAGAAAGATAATCCGGTAGCTGCGGCCTGCTGGCTCTTGCCTTATCTATAATAGTTTGAATACGTTGTCTTTCCTCTCCTTCTAATACCAGGCGAGGCGCTCGTACATATTCGTTACTGATTCCTTCTGCTGTAGCGGCAAGCTTAATGTACTGCACTAGCTTAGGCTGAATATCTAACTCCAGCAAAGGCATGAACCAACGATAAATCTTCAATGCCTCATCAATGCGTCCAGCTTTTGCTAAATTAAAGATAGCAACTGTTTCCTTAGGAAAAGCATCTACCAGCCCGGCAACAGAACCATGAGCACCCACTAACTGTGACTCTAATGCAATTGTGTCAACACCTCCTAAGATTTTAAACCTGTCACCAAAACGATTAATCATGCGGGTAATATTGGTTAAATCACGGGTGGATTCTTTTACTGCTTGAATGGTTGGATACGCTTCCAATTGAGCAAACATATCCAGTGTAATATGTATAGCATAATCAACCGGATTGTTATAAATAAGTATGGGCAAAGAGCTTGCCTTTGCTACAGCCTGAAAATAAGTTACCACCTCTTTATCTGAAGCTTTGTAACGCATAGGCGGTAATAACATCAACCCATCTGCACCTAAACTTTCGGCTTTCTTCGCGAAAGCTACTGCTACAGCCGTTGCCTGCTCGGCAATGTTTAGTATTACAGGAATATGGGAGGGTACGTGTTTTTTGGCAAAAACCAATAAGTCAAATTTTTCTTCTGCCGTTAATGTACTGGCTTCGCCTAAGGTACCTGCCAGTATCACACCGGAAACACCTGCATCGATCTGTGCATTCAGGTTTTTTAAAAACATCGTGTAGTCAATATCCTCATTAGCGGTGAAAGGTGTGAGTAGTGCAGGGTAAACGCCATGCCAAAGTGTGGTAGTAGTCATGCTGATGTATTGTTTTAAAAGCGCCCTCATTCACTTAAATCCTTATAGTAAATGAGCGGCATTTATTTATCGGCAAAGTTCGTTGACGAGGTTCTATCAAACTGCGTAATTATTGGTCAATACTTCGCTGATATTAACCTTAGGAGAGCAAAAAATCATTTTTTACGTTAATTCTAATTTATAAATGTACAGCGCAGTTATTCTAATAGTTTTCCAATTTCTAAATAGAGAAGCGTAGAGTATACTTCGTAGCCGACCTGTAGTTTTTTTACCCTACCCTCTAAGAAAAGACGCTAAGGATAGCATGTGTATTAAGATTAAAAATCCTGTTTCAGCTATCTGTGATTTACATTCCCCATATCTTATCAAAATATAGACAGAGCCTTAACAATCAGCACACAACATTTCTATTTCACAATCGCTATTTTTGCGGCGCATAAACAAATAACCATGGTTGAACTGTTTGACTTTATCATGCGCATTGATCAGCACCTACAAGTAATTTTACAAGATTATGGTGCCTGGGTGTACCTTATTCTCTTTGCTATCATTTTTGTAGAAACAGGCGTGGTGATTATGCCCTTTTTGCCTGGTGACTCCCTGCTATTTGCTACAGGTATGCTGGCTGCGCAATATCCGGAGAACCTGAATATCTGGTTTGTCATTATTCTTTTGCTCATAGCCGCTATAGCAGGTGATGCGCTTAATTATTATATCGGTCGCTATTTTGGCATGCGGGTCACACGTATTAAACTATTTGGCAAAAATTTTATAAAACAAGAACACTTAGACAAAACTCAATCCTTCTACGATAAATACGGCCCTTCTACTATTATCATTGCACGGTTTGTTCCCATTGTGCGTACACTGGCGCCTTTTGTAGGTGGTGTAGGTAAAATGAGATACACTACCTTTTTAACTTATAATGTTATTGGCGCTTTTCTTTGGGTAGTAGGCATTTCTTTAGCCGGATATTATCTGGGACGTATTCCTATTATCAAAAACAATTTTAGCAAAGTAGTATTGATCATCATTTTCTTATCTATACTACCTATTGTTTTCTCCTTATTGAAATCCTGGCGACAGCAGCGAAAAGTAAAAAAAGCGGCGGCTATTGAAGAACAATAATCCTTCATCTATTTATAGGTAAGCGTAAGGCCATTTTCTAATGGCTTTACAGCTGCTTTATAACAGAATTTATTTACGTCTCTTCTCTCCTCTTCAGGATACGCTTTGGTAGTTAAAATGTTTTATTCTTAGCCTTTTAAAACACTGGCGATTTCCACATTACTCATTCATCACTCTATAATTAAGTGAAGCCGTAGAAACGACAAGAGGAATAGTTGTAAACATTAATTTAATATTGGAAGTTGACTTCAACCTATAGCTTTGTATCTTTTAATTTTAGCAATGAAAAGATTATTTCTTATTGCATTAGTAATTACCTCTATTGCATCTTGCAAAGCGAAAGACAAACAAGAAGAAACTACTACTAATCCAATAGAACAAACCGAGTCAAAGTCTCCTCAGGAAAATGTATTTGATATTAACCAATTGCCGATAAGCAGGGAGAATGTGGGTGAATTCCCTTATTTATCAGCGCCAGAATCCTACCAATATACTGGCAGCAAAACAAAAGAATACGAAGAAAAGCTCTTCTTTTATAATGACAGCATGGTATATAAAGTAGGAGGAAAATATTATCATGCACGGATACATGCAAAGGAAAATGTTGAATTTGCGGCAACTTATGTAGTAAATAATTACAAAAAAGCTGTTGAGAAATTAGGAGGAATTGAAATTTATTCAGGACCGCTTACTAAAACATCCAACAAAGTATTGGAAGAAGACCTTCCTTATTTAAAGGACCTATACGACCCTTTTGCTTACAACTACAAACAGTTTTTAATCAGAACAGCTAAAGAAAATATCTGGATTGAACTGATTCACGGTTTGAATGCTGACATGATTGACTTCACTGTTGTGAAAGAAGAAGTAATGAAAGAAACTATCAGTTTACTTAAGGCTAGTGATATTCAAAAACAGTTGGATGAAAAAGGCAAAGCTGTCTTATACATAAATTTCGACACAGATAAAGCAAGTTTAAAACCTGAGGGGGAAGAAGCTGTAAATGAAATTTTCCTGCTACTGGAACAGAATAAAGATTTAAAGTTATCAATAGAAGGACATACCGATAATACCGGTTCTGCTGCGCACAATCAATCTCTTTCCGAAGAAAGAGCAGAAACAGTATTGAAAAGATTAATCACAAAAGGCATTAGTAAGGCTCGATTACAAGCTAAAGGCTTTGGCCATGAAAAACCTTTTGTTGCTAATGATACCGAGGAGAATAAAGCGAAGAACAGACGAGTGGAGCTGATAAAAATGTAAACAAAAAAGGTTGTAGGGATAAATGCCTGCAACCTTTTTGTGTGCCCGGGACTGGATTCGAACCAGCACACCTCGCGGCGCCGCCACCTGAAGACGGTGCGTCTACCAATTTCGCCACCCGGGCTTTCCCCTTGCGGGGAGCAAATATAGGAAATGATCGTTTGCTCTAAACAGAAACATTAAAGTCTCTCAAGGCATCGTTTAAGCTGGTTTTTAAATCGGTACTGGGCTTACGCTGCCCAATGATTAAAGCACAACTTACATTATATTCTCCTGCAGGAAACTTCTTACTATATGTACCCGGAATTACTACGCTACGAGCCGGAACTCTTCCTTTATATTCTATCGGTTCGGATCCGCTCACATCAATAATCTTGGTTGATTGAGTAAGAACAACATTAGCACCCAACACAGCTTCCTTTTCTACCTTCACTCCTTCTACAACAATACAACGGCTGCCGATAAAACACCCATCTTCCACAATTACCGGCGAAGCTTGTAATGGCTCCAGAACACCTCCTATACCCACACCACCGCTTAGATGAACGCCTTTCCCTATTTGCGCGCAGCTACCTACCGTAGCCCAAGTATCTACCATTGTTCCTTCATCCACATAAGCACCAATATTTACATAAGAAGGCATCAGCACCACATTTTTAGCAACATAAGCACCGTAACGGGCTACAGCATGTGGCACAGCTCGTACACCTAAATCCTTATAGTTTGTTTTCAACAACATTTTGTCATGAAACTCAAATGGCTCCAACGTCCATGTTTGCATAGGCTGTATACCAAAATATAAAAGAATAGCCTGCTTTACCCATTCATTTACTTCCCATGCACCATCAACAGGCGAAGCTACTCGTAACCTACCTTTATCTACTTCTTCTATCACTGTACGCACTGCATCGGCATAGGTATTATCCTTTAATAATTCTCTATTTTCCCATGCTGCTAATATCTGTTCTTTCATTCTTTCTTTTTTCGCAAAAGTAATCGTATTTGACTTTATACAGCTTTCTTTTAAACTAAAAAAAGCTGACCAATACAGGCCTATTTTATCATGCCGCAAAACATTTTTTACCGTTTAGCCCCTAAAAACAACAGTCCACCTACAAAATATTGCTTTTAACAGATAGATAGAAAAACAGCAAAGAAACAAGACTTAATTTTGCCATCATTTTTATTTCATTAAATAAATTCTACTAATTACCTGAATTATTACCCCCCATGAAATACTCGCTTGTATTTATCCTACTTACTCTATGCCACTGGTCTGCTATTTCACAGGAGAAGTTCTCTTTCAGCGGTACTATCAAGTCCAAAGCCAGCGGGGAAACCTTAATTGGCGCAACCATAAAAACAGAAAAAAGTTCTACCTCCAGTAATGAATATGGTTTTTACTCTCTCACTGTAGAAAAAGGAGAACACTTACTTGAAATAAGTGCTACTGGCTACACTACGCAGCAGATAAAAGCCCAACTGGATAAAGATACCCGTCTCAACATTTTTCTGGAAGAAGAAATTAAAAGTCTGGAAACAGTAGTGATCACGTCAAAGTCAAGTAGCCGCAGTATTACCAATCCACAAATGGGGCTGGAAAAATTATCGACACAGGAAATAAAAAACATCCCTGTATTACTTGGCGAAAGAGATATTTTAAAAACAATACAGCTTCTCCCCGGTATCAAAGCAGCGGGTGAAGGTAACAGCGGTTTTTATGTACGCGGCGGTGCCGGCGATCAAAATCTCATTCTACTGGATGAAGCCCCTGTTTACAATGCCTCTCACCTACTTGGTTTTTTCTCTACTTTCAATTCGGATGCGGTGAAAGACATGTCTGTATATAAAGGAGGTATGCCTGCACAATATGGCGGTCGCTTATCTTCTGTATTGGATATAAAAATGAATGATGGTAATAACCAGCGTTATGGGGTAAGCGGAGGCTTAGGTCTTATTTCTGCCAAATTAAATGTGGAAGGTCCTATACAAAAAGATAAATCTTCTTTTCTCATTACAGGTCGCAGAACGTATGCAGATATGTTTTTAAAATTATCCAATGATTCTTCTATTAATAATAACCGATTATACTTTTACGATCTTAATGTAAAGCTGAATTATGAATTAGGGGAGAAAGACAAACTTTACCTTTCCGGTTACTTTGGAAAAGACGTATTAGGTGTAGGCGATTTATTTGGCATCGACTGGGGAAACAGCACGGGTACACTGCGCTGGAATCATATTTATAATAGTCGACTTTTCTCCAACACTTCTCTTATATTCAGTAACTACAACTACAAAATATCTATTAATAGCGGAGGCGATGAGTTTGATATTTTTTCGCAAATACAAGACTGGAATCTTAAGCACGAGTTTCAATGGTTTACGAATAATAAACACAGTCTTCGATTTGGCGTCAATGCCATAAACCACACTATACGACCAGGAGAAGTAAATGCAAAAAAATCTCCGGGACTTAATTCTGCATTTCTTCAAAGAAGATATTCCTGGGAAAATTCCGCCTTTATTACCGATACCTGGAAAATAAACGACAAGATAAATCTTACAGCAGGGCTTAGAGCCACGGCATTTAGTGTAATGGGTGGCGGCGATTATTTTACCATTAATGAAGAAGGAAAAATAACAGATACGCTTTCTTACAAAAAAGGAGAAATCGTCAAAACCTACTTTAATCTGGAGCCTCGCTTAGCCGCCAGTTTCGTTTTCAATCCACATAGCTCTGTCAAAGCTGCTTATGTAAGAAACGTTCAAAACCTGCATCTTTTATCCAATTCTACCTCCTCCAGTCCTACGGACAAATGGGTAGCAAGCACAAATATCATTAAACCCGAAATATCCGACCAGGTTTCTATTGGTTATTATAAAAACCTTGCAGGTAATCTTTATGAGGTAACCGTTGAGACTTATTACAAAACAATGCACAATCAGATAGATTATAGAGATGGCGCCAATATCTTTCAAAATAATGATGCGATAGAAACAGAATTATTGTTTGGAAAAGGACGAGCCTACGGTATTGAATGGTTATTTAAAAAGAAAGCAGGAAAGCTAACAGGATGGTTAAGCTACACCTTGTCAAAAACCGAACGCAAAATAAATGGTATTAATAGTAATAATTGGTATAGTGCCCGCCAGGATCGTACACATGATATAGCCATCGTAGCCTCTTATCAGCTCAACCCCAAATGGGTAGTTTCTGCCAACTGGATATTTTATACCGGTGATGCCGTTACATTTCCTGCAGGAAAGTATCAGGTAGACAATCAAACCGTTTATTACTATACTGAAAGAAATGGTCAGCGTATGCCCAATTATCATCGACTGGATATAGGTGCTACCTGCCAGTTAAAACAAAAAAAGAGATTCTCCTCGGAGCTAAGTATTAGTCTTTATAATGCCTATGGAAGAGAAAATGCCTATACGATTAATTTCAGAGACAGTAAAACCAACCCGGGACAAACAGAAGCTGTACGGTATGCTTTGTTCAAATTCATCCCTTCTGTTTCTTACAACTTTAAATTTTAATTCCTATGAAAATAGCAAACACACTATATAAGCTTCCCTCCTTTTTTGCAATAGCTGTGAGCTGTATTGTTCTTCTTAGCTCCTGCGAAAAAGTTATCAATATTGATTTAAAAAATGCAACACCTAAACTAGTAATTGAAGCTACTATTACAGATCAAGATGGAAGTGCACAGGTATTAATTAGTAAAACAAAACGGTTTAGCGAAGACAATAGCTTTGTAGGCATACCCGGTGCTACGGTGAGCATTACAGAAGAAGGTAGCACTCCCGTATCATTGACAGAAACCGCCGCCGGAGTATATAAACATGCAAGTTTTAAAGGAAGCTCCGGAAAAAAATACTCCTTATCCGTATCTGTGGAAGGCAACCTCTTTACGGCCGTATGTACAATGCCGGCTCGTGTAAATCTTGACACGCTTTACATTGTAGATGAGTTCCTTTTTTCAGAAAACAGAAAGCTTGTAAATGTTGAATATATAGATCCTGTAGGAAGAGGAAATGGTTATCGTTTTATTCAGTATGTGAATGGAAGAAAAGAAAAGGAGATTATGCTCCACGATGACGACTATTCGGATGGCCGATCCGTTAGTTCCAGACTATATTATTTTTCTGACGACGATGAGGAAGACGACCTAGGACGTATTAAAAGCGGCGATACGGTTACTGTAGATATGCTTTGCATTGATCAGCCAGTATATAAATATTGGTTTAGCCTTGCAAATAGCGCAACAGGCAGCAGTCAAACAACCCCTGCTAATCCTGTAACCAATATAGAAGGCGGAGCTTTAGGTTATTTTAGCGCTCACACATTACAAACAAAATCATTCATTGTACCTTAATCAACAACATGAACTATAAAGCTTTTCTTTTCGATTTAAACGGAACGATGATCGATGACATGCCTTATCATATTAAAGCCTGGCATCGCATTCTAACTAATTTGGGCAAAACCATTTCCTATGAGGCCACCAAAGAACAGTGCTATGGTAAAAATCATGAATTGCTCGAAAGAGTTTTCCCAGGCCGTTTTTCGCTTGAAGAAAAAGATCAGATGAGTATCGAAAAAGAAAAACAGTATCAGCAGGAATATAAACCGCACCTACAGCTAATTCCCGGATTGGAAAATGTATTACAAAAAGCAAATGCAGAAGGTATCAAAATAGCAATTGGTTCTGCTGCCCTCCTATTCAACATCAATTTTGTACTGGATGGCTTGGCTATCCGATCTTATTTTGATGCCATTGTAAGTGCAGACGATGTAACCCATAGCAAACCCGATCCCGAAACTTTTCTTAAATGTGCCGAAAAGCTAAACCTCGATCCGAAAGACTGTCTTGTTTTTGAAGATGCCCCAAAAGGAGTAGAAGCGGCACAGAGGGCTGGAATGGATACAGTAGTCCTTACCACTATGCATACGGCGGAAGAGTTTGCTTATCCCAACATCATTTCATTCATGCAGGATTTCACCCAATTTCGCTTCTAAAAAGCTTTGCTATCTATTTAATCTAGTTTTATTAGATTTGAGGCAATTTACATGAATGACATCTTACAAAAACCAAAAAAGACTGCTAGCCGCTGTTGATTGCATTATTTTCGGATTTGACCAACAAACACTGAAGATACTACTCATCCAACGAGGGTTTGAGCCGGAAAAAGGCAAATGGAGCCTGATGGGTGGTTTTATACAAATCGATGAAAGCCCGGATGAAGCAGCTACCCGTGTTTTAAAATCATTGACGGGTTTGGATGGTGTTTATCTGGAGCAATTACACACATTTGGAAATCCGCATCGCGATCCGATTGAGCGTACCATGTCTACCGCTTATTTTTCTCTTATTGATATACACCAATACGAAAAGCAAATTACGGAAGCCTATCACCCGGAATGGTTCTCGCTGGATGCCGTCCCTAAGCTAATCTTTGACCACCAGGAGATGATCCAAATGGCCCTGGAAAAATTGCGCTATAAAGCAGCCTTGCACCCCCTTCTTTTTGAATTATTACCTTCAAAGTTTACATTACCGCAGCTCCATGGCTTATACGAATCTTTGTATAACACAACACTTGACAAGCGCAATTTTAACCGTAAAATATTATCCACCAATCTATTGATAAAGCAAGCGGATAAAGAGAAAGCCAGTTCCAAAAAGGGGGCTTTTTATTATAAGCTTAATAAGAAAAACTATAAAAACAATTTCCAGGCGTTTGTAACCATGATACCGGTTTCCATTTCCGGAAAAACCCTTTAAAACTAGAATTTTTTTATTCAACCAAATAAGTGTTAATTTGACACTAATTGCTTTGCTATGGATCAATCATATGTCCTTGGAGTAGACTACGGTACTGACTCTGTTCGGTCTGTTTTAGTGAATACGCAAACAGGTGAAGAAATCGCTTCATCCATTTTTTACTACCCTCGCTGGAAGAAAGGTTTGTACTGCGATGCCACTATACATCAATTTAGACAACATCCTCTTGATTACATTGAAGGCCTGGAACATACCATCTCTACTTGCTTGCAAAAAGCCGGTGTACAGATTGCTCAACAAGTAAAAGCTATTTCTGTAGACACTACAGGTTCTACGCCTATTGCTGTAAATGATAAAGGTATTCCATTGTCACTATTGCCCGGTTTTGAAGAAGATCCGGATGCTATGTTTATTTTATGGAAAGATCATACAGCAACAAAAGAAGCAGCCGAGATAAATATTCATGCAGCAACGTTTGAAACGGATTACTTAAAGTATGTTGGTGGCATATATAGTAGTGAGTGGTTTTGGGCAAAGCTGCTACATACACTTAGAGTAAATAAAAAAGTGGGAGATTATATACATTCTTTTGTAGAGCATTGCGACTGGATCCCTTTTTTATTGACAGGCGGTACAGATGCCAAACAACTAAAAAGAGGTATCTGTAGTGCAGGACATAAAGCTCTTTGGGCTGAAGAATTTGGCGGTTTACCTCCTGATGGTTTCTTCTCCTCGCTTGACCCGTTACTTTCTGGTTTTACACAAAAACTCTTTACCCGTACTTATACCGCGGCTGAAGTTGCCGGCAACTTATCGGAAGAATGGGCAAAAAAATTGGGGCTCTCCACGGATGTGGTTATTGGTATAGGCGCCTTTGATTGTCATATGGGTGCTGTAGGCGGCCAAATAGAACCTTACTACCTGAGCAAAGTGATGGGCACCTCTACTTGTGATATGCTCGTAGCACCGCCAGCCGAAGTAAAAGATACGTTAGTCAAAGGAATTTGTGGTCAGGTAAATGGCTCTATCATTCCGGGTATGATAGGTATGGAAGCTGGTCAATCAGCTTTTGGTGATGTGTATGCCTGGTTACGCAACCTACTGGCTTGGCCTTTACAGTTTATAGAAGATGAGGCAATACGTCAATCCATCATTGAGAAAATTATCCCTGAGCTTTCTGCAGCAGCAGCTAAGCTTCCATTACTTGAAAGTGATGAACTGGCAATAGACTGGCTTAACGGAAGAAGAACACCTGATGCCAATCAATTATTAACAGGAAGCATCAGCCAAATCAACCTGGCAACTGATGCCCCCCGAATCTTTAAAGCCTTGGTTGAAGCAACATGTTTTGGTGCTAAAGCCATCGCTGATCGTTTTATAAACGAAGGAGTCGCCATTAAGGGATTGATAGGACTTGGAGGTGTTGCACAAAAGTCTCCTTACATAATGCAAGTGATGGCCGATGTTATGGATATGCCTATACGCATTCATAAAAGTGAGCAAACCTGCGCCGCAGGTGCTGCTATGTTTGCCGCAACAGCAGCGGGTATTTATGCTAAAGTAGAGGATGCAATGGCAGCTATGGGTCAGGGATTTTCTATTACCTATTATCCTAATCGAGATAAGACACAACATTATAAAAAAAGATTTGAACAGTATAAAAAAATCGGGAGCTTTATAGAGAATGAGTAAGTACCAGCACATACAAGAGGAAGCTTATGCAGCCAATATGCAACTGCCTCCATTAGGACTTGTTTTATTTACATTCGGCAATGTAAGCGCCGCAGACAGAGCTATGGGGGTTTTTGCCATAAAACCCAGCGGTGTTCCGTATGCTGAGCTTAGTCCGGAGAAAATGGTCATTGTTGATTTTGATGCAAACGTTATTGAAGGAACCTTGCGTCCCTCTTCTGATACAAAAACACATGCCGTCCTGTACAAAAATTGGGATGCTATTGCTGGCATTTGTCATACACACTCAGAGTATGCTACAGCCTGGGCGCAGTCTTTACGGGATATACCCATTTACGGTACTACCCACGCTGATCACAACACCGTGGATATTCCCTGTGCACCGCCAATGAGCGATGCAATGATAGCAGGCAATTACGAACACGAAACCGGATTCCAGATCATAGATTGTCTGAAGAATAAAAATCTGGATTACAAAGAAGTTGAAATGGTATTGCTGGGCAACCATGCTCCCTTTACCTGGGGAAAAACGGCCGCCAAAGCAGTGTACAATAGTGCGGTTTTAGAATCTGTTGCCAAAATGGCGTTGCTAACGGAGCAGATTTCGCCTAATGTAAGCCGCTTAAAAGAATCTTTAATTAAAAAACATTATGAACGCAAACACGGACCAGACTCCTACTATGGCCAATAAATTAATGCAGGCATTTAAGTAAATGCAGTAAATTAAATCATAGAATAGCTCAACCAATCAATAAAATTCTCATCATTTAACTATATTGCTTATGAATAAAAAACTACTGCTGTTTACAGGCATCCTTTCTTTTATGCTAACCGCCTGTCTGGACAATAGCTACGAATCAAAAGAAAACAAAGAAACTATGGCGGTTACTATTACAAAAGAATTTTACGGCATATTCAATGCAGACTCGATAGAAAGCTACACGCTTACGAATGCAGCGGGAATGAGCGTAAGCATCCTAAACTATGGTGGCACTATTACCAGTATATCTGTTCCTGACAAAGAAGGGAAAAAAGGTAATGTAGTACTTGGGTTTGACTCCTTAAGTGGTTATTTGCAAAAAGAAAATCCTTACTTCGGTTCACTTATCGGCAGGTATGGAAATCGCATTGCAAATGCAAAATTTTCTTTAGATGGGAAAACATATCAATTAGCCGCCAACAATAATGGCAATAGCTTACACGGAGGAAACAAAGGATATGATAAAGTTGTTTGGGAAGCAGAACAACAAGCAGGAGACACCAGCCTTTTATTAACGTATATAAGTAAAGACGGTGAAGAAGGCTATCCCGGCAATGTAACCATAAAAGTTACGTACACCCTTACTGCAGCTAGCGAATTGAAAATAGACTACACAGCAACTACAGATAAGGCTACTCCTATCAACTTAACCAATCACGCTTACTTTAATTTATCTGCTGGCAAAGATAGCACCATTCTCAATCATCTTCTTTGGATCAATGCGGATAAATATACTATTGTAAATGACAACCTGATCCCCACCGGCGCTTTGCCTTCAGTTAAAGGCACACCCATGGATTTTACTGAGGCAAAACAAATAGGAAAAGAAATTGCACAGGTAAAAGGCGGTTATGATCATAACTGGGTACTTAACAGGAAAGGAACAGATCCTGAAAAAATAGCTGAGTTATCTGATACAGCAAGTGGAAGAAAAATGGAAGTATGGACAACCGAACCCGGAGTTCAATTTTATTCCGGCAATTTTTTAGACGGCACACTCAAACATACCTACAATAAATCCTCTTACATAAAACATGCAGGACTTTGCCTAGAAACACAACATTTTCCCGATAGTCCTAACCAACCTTCTTTCCCGAATACTATCCTAAAGCCGGGAGAAACATATAGGCAAACAACGATCTATAAATTTGATGTGATAAAATAAGCAAAAAGTAAATGAAGCATTTTAATAATCTGGAGCTCTGGTTTGTAACCGGGAGCCAGAATCTATATGGCGAAGAAACATTACAACAAGTAGCCACACATACGAATGAAATTGTAACAAGCTTTCAGCACAATGATATACTCCCCATAAACATTGTTGCAAAACCCACCGCCAAATCTACCGAAGAGATAACAGCGATTTGCAAAGAAGCAAACAATACGCCCGCTTGTATAGGTGTAATCGTTTGGATGCATACTTTTTCTCCTGCCAAAATGTGGGTTACCGGACTTAAGATCATTCAGAAACCAATTCTTCACCTACATACACAGTTTAACCGCGATATTCCTTGGGCTGATATAGACATGGACTTTATGAACCTGAACCAGTCAGCACATGGTGACAGGGAATTTGGTTTTATTGTTTCTCGTATGCGCATCGATCGGAAAGTAGTAGTCGGTCATTGGAAAGATGAAAATGTACTACATAAAATTGCAGACTGGACAAGAGTAGCTGCCGGATGGAATGACTGGCAAGGGGCAAAATTTGTACGCTTTGGTGACAATATGCGCTATGTGGCTGTTACCGACGGTGATAAAGTAGAAGCTGAATTGAAGTTTGGTTATTCTTGTAATACACACGGCATTGGTGACCTGGTAAGCGTCATCCGGGAAACCACCGATAAAGATATTGATACATTGGTGCAAGAGTATGAGGACAGCTATAAAATAGTAGAATCATTACGCAAGGGCGGTGAAAAACATACTTCTTTACGCGAAGCAGCCCGTATTGAAATAGGTATGCGTCGTTTTTTAAAAGCTGGTAACTATAAAGGCTTTTCTGATACATTTGAAGATTTGCATGGCATGGAGCAACTACCTGGTATTGCCGTACAACGATTGATGAAAGACGGCTACGGCTTTGCAGGAGAAGGTGATTGGAAAACTGCGGCACTGGTAAGAGCGATGAAAGTAATGGCAACCGGGTTGCCAGGTGGCAACTCCTTTATGGAAGATTACACCTACCATTTTGAACCCCATAATGAAATGGTATTAGGATCGCATATGCTTGAAATATGCGAAAGTATTGCGGACGATAAACCTTCCTGCGAAGTGCACCCCTTAGGTATAGGGGGAAAAGCAGACCCCGTGCGTCTTGTGTTTAATGTAGCGGGTGGCGCTGCATTGAATGCTTCCATCGTTGATATGGGTAATCGCTTTCGTTTGTTGGTAAATACAGTCACAGCTGTTTCTTCTAAAAGAGACCTTCCTAAACTTCCTGTAGCAAGAGTATTATGGAAACCTCATCCGAATATGAACGATGCGTTGGCTGCCTGGATATATGCCGGAGGCGCTCATCATACAGGGTATAGTCAAAATCTGGTAGCAGAGCAACTAGAAGATTTTGCAGCAATGGCCGGTATTGAATGTATTATTATTGACAACAATACTTCTATTCGTGAACTTAAAAATGAGCTTAGATGGAACGAGACATATTACAAGTAAGAATAATTTCTCAGGATAAAACTCATGTACCTTCCCTACTTTATTGAATAAAGAAACATTGCAGCAAATTTCCACATGCTAAATCAGTATATTTATTTCCCTATTTAGCAAAAACACTTAAAACAGATTGCATATGCAACTTCAAGATTACATTGTTTTCCTAGTTTACTTCGTCATTGTAGCCACTTACGGTATTTGGATTTATCGAAAGAAAAAGAAATCGGAAATGAATACAAAAGATTTCTTTTTAGCAGAAGGTTCTCTCACTTGGTGGGCAATAGGTGCTTCCTTAATCGCCTCCAATATCAGTGCTGAACAATTTATTGGTATGAGTGGAGAAGGCTTCTTTGTAGGTATGGCTGTAGCTGCTTATGAATGGATCGCTGCCGTTGCTCTTATTATTATCGCTGTATGGTTTATTCCTATTTATCTAAAGAATAAGATATTTACCATGCCGCAATTCTTAACACATCGGTATAATAGTACGGTAGCGTTGGTAATGGCGATCTTCTGGTTGTTTCTATATGTATTTGTAAATCTTACTTCTATTTTATATCTCGGTGGTTTGGCTATCAGTGGTCTTACTGGTTATAACTTACAGGTAATAATGTTTATACTACTCATTATGGCTTTGTTGATCACACTGGGTGGCATGAAGGTGATTGGCTTTACGGATGTAATCCAGGTAGCTGTATTGATTATTGGTGGCTTTGCTACCGTATGGCTGGCGTTGCAAATTGTTGACCAGCGTATCAATGGCGTAAGTAGCGGCAGCGCTATAGCAGGATTTAAAACCTTATTAAGCCAGGCACCCGAGCATTTTAAAATGATATTGGAAAAACCACAGTCGAATACAACCACACTCGCCGATGGTGCCGCCAATTTACATGTTCAGAAATATGTGATATTGCCAGGTATCGCTATGTACTTTG
>CAZPPM010000015.1:0-39072 GCA_964588445.1 uncultured Citrobacter sp. | reverse complement strand
TTGCCGAGTCATTTCGTCTGGTGGACGAACATACCGAGCAGATAGCCCGCATCGCCTCTTTCAAAATTAATTCTTACAAACTTTCCCTAGTAAATGCAGCTTTTGGCAGTAATCAGGTAGAATTATACGGCCTGCTAAAAACAACCTTGCTGAATTATACCAATCCAGGAAGGGTACTGGCTGATGTAGGATTTTTTGCTTCTCCGGTGGAGAATTAATACTACCATCTACTATTGCAAATAGTAACCTGTTCGTTGCAGGTTAGGAACATTTTATTGAATATATTCGGTCTTCATTTAAGTTACCGGATATGAAATTTTTATTTGCAACTATTACCTTTTGTCTATCGTGTTTTCTTCTTTCTGCGCAAGGAAAATCTGACTGGAATAATATTTTCCAGGATATTAATACGGAAGTGGTTTCCAACTCCCGTGCATATGCAACTTTAAAGGAGGCCAGTACTACTATTGGCCATCGCCTTACCGGCTCTACTAATGGTGCTAAAGCCGAACAATACGCTTTTGATCTTTTGCAATCCTATGGTTTCAGCGATGTGCGTTTTCAGTCTTTTGAAGTGGAAAGCTGGGCAAGAGGTGCTATACAGGTGGAAGTAGGTGAAAGTACTACACAACTAGCCACTGTCAAATCTGTTTCACTAGCACATGCTCCTGTAAAAGCAGATGTAATAGCAGAGCTGGTAGATATGGGCAACGGACTGGAGGAAGACTACCTTGCAGCAGCAGGAAAGGTGAGAGATAAAATTGCATTGGTGTATCTGGGAATATTACCGGGCTCAGCACCCGGTCTTAAAAATCTTCATCGGTCAGAGAAAACAGCATTGGCGATTAAATATGGCGCCAGGGGTATTATCATTATTAATACAGTAGAGGGTGGTGTATTGTTGACAGGCACTGCTTCTGTAACGGGGAAGCTAATTCCTATTCCGGCCGCTTGTATTGGCAAAGAAGATGGGCTGGCTTTAAAAGAAAAATTAAAAATAGGTAATCTAACGGCTCGTATAGCCATGACCAATTTCTCCGGGCCTATCAAAGCGAGAAATGTGATTGCAGTGTTGAAAGGTAAAACAAAACCCAATGAGAAAATTGTAGTAGGCGGCCATTTAGATAGTTGGGATTTGGCCACAGGTGCGATTGATAATGGTATTGGATCTTTTTCTATAATGGATATGGCTCGTACGTTTAAAGTGTTGAATCTTCAGCCGGAAAGAACGGTTGAGTTTGTACTATTCATGGGCGAGGAGCAGGGCTTGCTGGGTTCCCGACATTATGTAGAAGAAGCTATAAAGGATAAATCCATTGATAAGATCCGGTACATGCTTAATTATGACATGACCAACGATCCTAAAGGCTATTCCACTACACGGGAGGAGTCAAAACAATTATTTACGGCAATAGGAAGTATTGCACAAGCAATAGATACGAGTTTTAAAAACAGTTTTCGCAGTGGCGCCGGCTTGCATAGCGATCATCAGCCGTTTATGCTGCAAGGAATTCCTACAGGAGGAGCTGGTGGTGGCAGCTTGCCTAATAACAGCGGACGTTGTTATCATGCAGACTGTGATGATTTCAGTTTAGTAGATGAGAAGGGAATGCAAAACACGGTACGGTTTAATAGCATGCTGGTATATGGTCTTGCTGATGCTCCAGTTATTTCCGTGCGCCGTTTGGGTGATAAGGATGTTAAAGAAATGATGATTAAAAACAATCTGAAAGAACCTTTACAAATAGCCGGTGACTGGCGGTGGAAGGATTGATGATGAGGAGTTGATAGTGGATTTATAAAGTATGAAACTTGTACTATTTTTTGTTTTGTTTGTTTTTTCTAAATGCTCAATTGGAAAGAGTACAACTGAAAGAGCAATTGTTCACAAAAGCAAAGTCTTTAAAGGGTATGTTTTGATGTACGGAACAATAAATAAAGATTCGGTTTTGATTGTAGTGAAAAAAGATTTTGTAAAGGATAATATTGCTGCGATTGGCTGTATCAAACTAGGTCAACTAAAGAAGGTAAGTGCATTGCCAGCAGGAAATGATTCCATTTATTTCACATATATAATCTTGGGCTCAAATAAAGATTTGCGAATTAGGGTTGGGTCTTTTCCCCCAGGTAGGCAGAATAATGAGATATATTCTTTTTCTGATTATCCCTATTTCATAGAAACAGAAGGTCAATTTAAAAAACATAATTGTAGCGGGAAGTAAATATTGTCCAGTTGGATTAATAGTTGATGATTAGGTTAGCATTGAATAAGTCTGTAAATTTTGAAATTGCAAATCCATTCATGTCAGTATTAAGGAACTTGATATCGGTCGTTTTAGTTATTATAATCCTGTATAGTTGTGGATGTGTAAATGAAAGAAATAATGAATGTAAAACATTGTAAATAGCTGATGAGAATATTGATATTAATCTTAATGATCAACAATATTTAATTCGTGAGCTTAAGATAGGATTTGAAATTGTAATAATACATGAGCAGGCCCTAAGAAAAATAGCAGAACTAAATAATCCTTCAATATTTATTTGTTATGAAAATGAGAGGATAGAAATAAAAGGAAATCCATTACTAAACTCTTCGATCCCTGACGCAAGGGGTTTCTATGGTCTTTCTCTCTACAGTAAAATATTCTTTTCAAATAGGAACAAAATAATAATTTCTTTAGTAGATAGGGTGACACGCCCCTAAGGTAGTGAAGTAGGGTAGATGTGTTTTAGTTTATCGATTTTATTTGATTGCATGCCCTTTACTAATTAGCTTTTGCTTTCGTAAAAAAGAGTCCCAACCTTCTTTTTGATTAATTTGTGGATTAATTAAAAAAGAGTTCCACTCTTTAAGAGTATACGTAATATATTGTGCTTCTTTTAAAGAAATAGTATAATTGTCTATTGCCTTTTTCTCTCCCCACAATGAAGTTCATGATTAATGCTATAAAAGTTCATTAAATTTAGTTTAGCATATAGTTTTATTATGCTGCACAGTATAGCACTATCAATTACTGTTATGTTATCCTGATTATAATAAAGGCAATGTGTATAAATTTTTATTGATATCAATAGATGAATTAATGTTTAGCAGAACTGCAGGAAGTAATTCACAAACTGTAACAAGGATGCGTATTTATGTTGCGAGAGCTAATAGTAAGGTTGATGCCGGTGCCTGTCGATTTGCCTTAGGAACAACTGCCCTTAATGAAACTTTTATAGCGATCAAGAATTAAACATTATGAGTCATGCTGAATTTTGTGCATCAGTAGGTATACAACCGTAAAAAAAATAACCGATCTGTGTTTTTTTATAGTCTAAGTACTACTACTTAGTTTGTTTTTTTTTTTTTTTTCTCACATAGTTCTGGGTGGAATAAAATCAACAAATATTTCCGATTTAATACGACGGATGCGCTAAAACTCATAAAATACTTGTATTTGTAAAAAGGACTCAGGAGATTTGTAATGGGTAATTAGTTTTTAAGAGAATCTCACATACTAATACTCTTCTTTTTCTAGAGCCGTGTATAAACTTTATTTAGTAAGAGAGAATTTCGGACTTTCTATAGCAATTAAGAAGACAGTAATTAAAGGGTAGTCATGCTGATAGCTTTATAAGCTTATTTGACCTATGCGTTTTTATGCAAAAGAGAAGCTGGTAAATTTCTTCTATAACAAATAGGGAAAAGGAAACGAATGAAAAATTATAGAATTATCAAAGTTTAGAATGTACAATAAATTCAAAGATTATAATGATGTTGAATTTATTTAAAAGAGTTTATCTGCACTCGCAGTAAACTTTATTTTTATTAAAAGATTTTGAGTAGTTTTCCTCAGAGTGATTATATGATTTTTGTAGTAGAATCGTTCTATGTAAGGGTAAATCCACGTTTAAAGAAGAAATAAGAAAGTCTGATTATAGTTATAAAATATAAATTCTTTTTTTAATTTTAATTATTTGTACAAGTTGATTTTTTTTTATATTTTAAGAGATATTATGAATATAAGTACAGTTTCCCGATTTTGGTATTTTATTCTCATTAGTTTTTTTCTTTTTTTTATAAGTTGCAAAAAAGAAAAAGAGCAGAAGGAGCTAGAGCCTGAGGAAGAGATTATAAAGCCAGAGATTGTTTCATTTAAATTCTCTCAGAATGATAATAGTAATTTGCTTTCTGATGTTATAGGGCAAATTAAGGATGATACTATTTTTGTTCGAGTGTTTGCTGGGTTTAATGTTGAGAACATGATTCCAGAACTTCTTGTAAATAATGCAGAACGAATTGAAGTTGATGGCGTTAATTTTGATGGCGCAGTAAATAGTGTGAATTTTGCTACGCCTGTACGTTATGATCTTTTCTCTAAAAATGGTAGTTCGACTTTTATTGTTAAGTTTTTGGATCATGGCCTTCCTGCTATGCATGTAACTACTAATGGACAACCCATTACCACAAAAGATACTTATGTAAATGGCTCTTATAAGATTATGGCCGGAGTTCCTGGAGAAGTATTACATGAGGGCACGTTGCGAATAAGAGGTAGAGGAAACTCTACCTGGGATATGCCCAAAAAACCATATCGAGTAAGATTAGATAAGAAAGAATCTTTGCTTGGTATGCCTGAAAGTAGGAACTGGGCCATCATGGCAAACTATTCTGACAGATCTTTAATGAGAAATCAACTTGCTTTTGAAGTGAGCCGAAGGGTAGGATTGGCTTATACTCCTCGGCAAGAATATGTTGAACTTTTTTTGAATGACGTATATCAAGGGTTATATAACATAGCAGAACATCAGGAAGTGGATGCGCATAAAATTGATATAGATGAAAAGAATGGAGGATATTATCTCGAAGTGGATGGGTATGCTTATAGCGAGCCGGTACACTTTATTACCCCAAGAGGTACACCTGTAACTGTGAAGTCTCCAGATAAAGATGATATTACTGAAGATAAAAGGAATTATATTACTCAATATTATTCTTCTTTTGAAGAGGCACTTTTTGGGAATGATTTTTCAGTGGAAGGAGAGAATGGATATAGAAAATATCTGGATGTACCCTCTTTCATAAATTATTATCTCGCAAATGAAATAATGGGAAACCCTGATATGCTATGGAGTATGAAGATGTATAAAAAGAATAATGGTGACCCTAAATTATATACAGGTCCTGTATGGGACTTTGATCTTGCTGTTAATAATGACAAGCGTTTGGGAGATGCATCACAGAAGTTAATGCTGGATCATGCTCTTTATATTCGAGGGTGGATAGAAGAGTTGCGAAAAGATTTGTCTTTAAAACAACAAATCAAGGATAGGTGGAATGTTGTAAAACCGTATCTAGCTACCATCCCTCAATATGTCGATAGCTTATCGCAAACATTGCAATATACTCAAAAGCCAAACTTTATTAAATGGGATATTATTACATTGGAAAATATTCATCAGAGTTGGTATACAGGAACGAGTTATGAGGATTATGTACAGTTTCTATATGATTATCTTGTTAATCGTATTAATTGGTTAGATCAGACATTCAATAGCACCGAGTTTTTAAATGTGGATTAATATGACATCTGACTAAGATTAATTAATTAATAAATAAATACGCTATATGGTTATTATAGGTGAATTTAAAAAAAAGGCAATAGTTTAATTATGAAGCTTCGCTATTAGTGTATACTTAACGTTTTACAAAACTCATTATAGCTCATTTTTTTTAATTCGGCGTCTGTGTAAAATTTTCCTTCTTGAGTGGTGATCCCTAAGTTTTCCTTACCCCTTCCTGCATCAATGATAGTATTAGACCTTACGGCATATATTTTCATGCTAACAAATTCTTGCGTTCCTGTTCCTCTCACTCTATTTATTGCAATAGTAGTGCTATTGGTATTTAAGTTGCCAAATAGTAATCTATACTCTATTGACGAAGTTACGTATCCGGGTAAAGGGTACCAAAATGACCCTCCAGCTGTAACATAATTAACAAAAGTGTAAAGAAGACTTTGGTTAAAATCTTCTTCTGAGAGCAAAAAGCTTTTGGTTACTTCTGTTCCTGAATGAACAAATCCATTAAACTTATAAAGAATTACATTGGCATTTCCTTGTGGGCCAATTGCCCCAATTGCCCCTTCCGGTCCTTCTGGTCCTATAGGGCCTATAGGGCCAGAAGGACCTTCTTTAGAACAGTGTATTAAAAAAAATGAAGTAAGCAACAGTAATGATAAACTACCTTTTTTCATTAAAGTTTAGTTTTATAGATGAACAAAAAGTTTGTAAAAGCAAATGAAGGTTTGAGTTTCTTAAAAAGAGAGATAAAAGATAAATTACAAGATAACTAAAATTTAGAAGAATTTTTTGATTATATCTTTTTTAATATATACTACTTAATAAATTGCTATTTTGGATAAATAGCTGTCTGGATAATTTTTCCTAATGAATCTATTATGTTATAAAAAAACTTGCCTCAACTCGATGTAAGAAGCTGCTTTATGCTAATGTACTTTTTCTAAACAATGACGTCACTGACTAAATAAATGTTTTTTCTTTTTTTAATCTATTTTACAGCAGCGTGCCGCTAAGAAATAAATAGGCAACGGAAAAATAAATAAGCAATCCGGTTACATCCACCAGTGTTGCTACAAAAGGTGTAGAAGAAGCGGCAGGGTCAGCGCCTAATCGTTTTAATAGTAGCGGCAGCATAGAACCCATCAATGATCCCCAGAGAACAATACCCAGCAAAGAAAATCCTACAGTGAAGCCGATACGTAGATAATGAACGCCAAATGTAGCGGGAGATAATACGTGCCAGGTAAAGAGAACACCAATACCTAGTAAACAAAGACAAAGTCCCAGCAGAAAACCAGATTGTATCTCTCTGCGCATAATGCGCCACCAGTCGGCAATGGTTACTTCTCCTAATGCCATGGCTTGAATAATCAATGTAGAGGCTTGCGAGCCGCTATTGCCGCCACTGGAAATAATTAAAGGAATAAAAGTAGCAAGAATCACCACTTTGGCAATTTCGTCCTGGAATTGCTGCATGGCAGATATTGTAATCAACTCACCGAAAAATAAAATGATTAGCCATACAACTCTTTTTTTAAAGAGGCTGAAAATGGGCATTTCAATGTAAGGTTCTTCCAAAGCAGATGTGCCTCCCATTTTTTGCATATCCTCACTAAATTCTTCTTCTGCTACCCAAAGCATATCATCAATGGTAACGATGCCCAGCAGCTTGTTACTATTACTTACTACCGGTATCGCTACTCTGTTATTCATTTTAAAAACCTCGCTGGCAGTTTCCTGATCGTCGTAGGGATGCAGAGCGACTACTTCCCGCTCATCCATGAGCTCGGCTACCTTTTTATCGGGTGGGTTGAGGATAAAATCACGGATGCGAATATCATCCAGCAACTCTCCCTTTTCATTGATTACATAAATAACATTGATAGTCTCACTGTCCTTACCATATTTACGAATGGTGGCAAATACCTGTTCAATTGTGTTATGCGGATACACATATACATAGTCGGGTGTCATCAACCGACCGATACTGTTTTCCGGGTAGCCTAATAGCGAGAGTGTAATCTTTCTTTCTTCAGGATCTAATAGTTTGATAAGCTCCCGTACAGCATTGCTGGATAGCTCTTCGAGAAAATCGGTGCGGTCATCGGCAGGTAACTCATTCAATAAAGAAGCAATGGTATCCGGAGGCAGCGTTTGAATAATCCTTTTTTGATTAGAGAGATCCAGGATTTTAAAAACACTGGCAGCTCTGTGTACCGACATATTCGCAATGATCTGGCTCTCGTAGTCAGGGTATTCATAGACTAGTTCAGCCACATCGCTAATATTCTGGTCGTTCAGAAAATCCTTAATCTGCAGCTTGTTTTCCGTAAGGATAACCGCTTCAAATTGCTCTGTTAAGGTGAGTGGTGCTTCAAAGTCTTCCGGCATGGTTCAAAAGTACGAACTGTGGGGCAGGAAATAACAGCGGTATTGTTCAGATTTTATTATCAATTTTGCCCAAGCAAATAAAAAGCATGATTCTACCTATTCTTTTTATCGCTCCTACTGACAGTAAAGGACGAGGGGTATTTACAGCAGAAGCTGTTTTATACGGAACTATAGTGGAGATAGCTCCTGTGATTGTAATGACTAATAAAGATAGAGAGCTACTGGATCAAACATTACTACACGATTATATTTTTGAGTGGGGGGGCGAGCAACAACAATGTTGTATGGCGCTGGGTTATGTTTCTGTATACAACCATTCTTATAATGCTAATTGTGAGTACGAAATGGACTATGCTAATGAACTCATGCAAATAAAAGCGGTAAAGGATATAAAGGCGGGTGAGGAATTATGTATTAATTACAATGGTGATTGGAATGATAGTAAAAAACTATGGTTTGATGCGATTTAAAAAACCCTGTTCTTTGAGGAACAGGGTTAAGAAAGGGCTGGTGACTTTCACTACTGCACGCTAATTTTTTGTGTTATTATTTTTTCCTGCTGACTATAAATACTCACGATGTACGTTTCCTTAGCTATTGCTGTGGGTGGTAGTGTGATGGATAAAGCGGCTCCCGGCAGCAACTCATTAATGGGTTTACGTATAACTGTTCTTCCTGTCATATCTGTTACAAGTAGGGTAGCCTGGTGAAAAAGCGTATTCGTTTTTATGTAAAAGCTCCTGTTTTTTACTATTGTTGGGAAAATACTTATTACAGCTTGGTGTTGGGTTAAGGGGCGTAAAGTAACTATCGGCGAATAACTTATTACTCCGCTGATATCTTTCATGTGTAAACGATAATAAACAAGTCCTGCTGGTGCGGTATTATCTTTATATTGATAGGATAGGTTGGTTGTTGGACTAGCAGAAGGAGCTACTGTACCAATAGCTGTATAGTTGTTTCCATCTATACTTCTTTCAATAATAAAGGAAGAAGGATCGCTGTTGGCTGTTATTTGCCAGTTGAGTAGGGCTGCAGTCCCGTGTCGGCTAGCATCGAAATTGACCAGATAGACAGGTAAAATGATATTTGAACGAAGTTCAAAAGATAGCCGGTTATTTACAGCGTTTTCAAAATATTCCAATACCATATTATGTAGACCGCTAAGAGTAGTGGTGTACGTAGAAGTAGTGTAGCTATGCTCGTTCCAGTTGTTGATAACCCAGGTAGCCCCCCCATCCAGACTTAAGCGATAACCATCATCGCCGCCTACAACAAAAGTATATTCACTATTGACAAAATTTTTTGTAAGGAGGTAGCGAGCACTAAACGTTTCTGTTTGTACTGGGCAACTACTGGTAGAGTAAGTGACATTATCTCCACCAAAGTTTTGATCGAAATTAGGACTGCCGGCGTTTCCTTCCTGTACTACGCCTTTAAATACCTGGAAATTGGTGCCACTGTATATATAACCATTCCAGATATTGCCGGTGCCATATACCGACTGGTTTTCCAAACCCATACAGGTTGTTTGCAAATCAAAGGAAATGCGATTTTCGCCTGCGTTTTCATAATATTCCAAAACCACATCGTACACACCATTCAGGTAAACAGAGGCAGTAGCAATAGTATAACCCTGGTCAATCCATCTGTCTATAATCCAGGTAGTGCCGCCGTCAATACTCAACCGGTAGCCATCATCGCCGCCTACGGTAAATTGATAACCGCCCGCAGCAAATGTTTTTCTTAGTTTATAGCGTACACTAAAGGTGTTGGTGTTAACGGCACAATTACTGGTGGGATAGTTCACATTGCTTCCGCCAAAGTTTTGATCGAAATTGGGGCTGGCGGCAGAGCCTTGAGTCACATATCCATAATAGCTGGTAAAGTTGATGTTGTTGTACACATAGCCAATCCACACATTATTAGTGCCATAGGAGGTCTGATCACCGGCAGGGGCCGGGTTGCAGCTTTGGGCGTTTAGTTTAGAAAATAAGGTGCCGTTCAATACGGTTAGCAGCAGTAGGATAAGATTTTTCATTTCAATAAGTGTAAATACTTATCGAAGTAACGCCATTCAAATAAGTGTATATACTTATTTGTGTATTAAAAAATCAAGAAAGAGTACTTGTTCTTTTACAATTGATATTTGATATCGTAGTTATACGAAAGCTTACTTAATCTTAGATTTTATTTCCTGTAGTTTAAGCAATGCTTCTACGGGAGTGAGGCGATTGATATCAATATTATCCAACAAACTGCGTATTTCCTGAAAGGTTTCAGTATGTGTATCAAAAATGGAAAGTTGCATTTGGGGCAGTTGCAATTGCTTTAACTTATCGTTTATAGCCACAGTTGATCCACTTTCGCTTTGTGTGTCAACATGCTTGTTTTCTAGTTGGCTTAGGATAGTATTGGCTCGTTCAATTAATGAGACAGGCATGCCCGCCATTTTGGCTACATGTATACCAAAGCTGTGCGTGCTACCACCTCTTGCCAATTTTCGCAAAAAGATAATTTTATTGCCAGTTTCTTTATTGGTGATATGATAGTTTTTAACACCATTCAGTTTTTCTTCCAGTTCGTTTAGTTCATGGTAATGTGTGGCAAAAAGTGTTTTGGGCTTAGTGGTAGCAGTATGGAGGTATTCCACAATACTCCAGGCAATGGATATGCCATCATAGGTAGAAGTACCTCGGCCTATCTCATCCAATAAAACAAGGCTGCGGGAGGTAATTGTATTGATAATACTTGCTGTTTCATTCATCTCTACCATAAAAGTAGATTCACCCCCGCTCAGATTATCAGAAGCCCCCACGCGGGTAAAAATTTTATCTGTTAAAGAAATTTTTGCTTCTGTTGCTGGTACAAAGGAGCCCATGTGCGCCATCAAAGTGATTAAAGCCGTTTGCCGGAGTAACGCAGATTTACCACTCATATTAGGCCCGGTAAGAATAATGATTTGCTGATCATCATCATTCAACAATAGATCATTGTGAATATATACTTCACCTATCGGTAAATTTCTTTCAATAACGGGATGCCTTCCTTCTTTTACCAGCCATTCTTTTCCCTCATGGAGTAGCGGTTTTTTATACTGGTATTGGATGGCGTTTTGCGCAAAGCAAGTCAGGCAGTCGAGGATGGCTACAATGCCTGCATTGGTTTGAATGGGTAATAAGTAATCCCCCAGTTCGGTAAGTAATTGCTCATATAATCGCAATTCTATTTGTAAAATTTTTTCTTCGGCACCGGTTATTTTTTCTTCATACTCTTTTAGTTCCGCGGTAATATATCGTTCGGCATTAGCCAGTGTCTGCTTGCGCATCCAGGTAGCAGGCACTTTTGTTTTATGAACATTGGTTACTTCCAGGTAATAACCAAATACATTATTAAAACCAATCTTGAGTGAGGAGATACCTGTTTGTTCCGCTTCTTTTTGCTGTAGCTGTGCTAAATATTCTTTTCCACTATGCGATATATGACGTAGTTGATCCAGTTCGGAATCTATGCCAGCATTCATAAATCCTCCCTTTGCTGCAACGGCAGGTGGGTTATCGGCAATTTCTTTACTGATTTTCTCTGCGATATAGGTGCAGGGATTTAAGGTATCGGCTAGCCGTTTCAGGTAATCATTATCTGTACGACTACAATATTCTTTTATCAAGGCGATTTGTTGCAAGCCTTTAGCTAATTGCAGTACTTCCCTGGGGTTTACTTTTTTTAACGGCACTTTGGATACCAATCGTTCTATATCGCCACAGCCTTTTATGCTTTGGTTAAGTTGTAGTCGTAGGTCCGTTTCCTTGATAAAAAACTCCACGAGTTGAAGCCGTTCATTTATTCGATGAATATCTTTTAAGGGGAAAATAATCCAGCGTTTCAGCAGGCGGGCTCCCATAGCCGACACCGTATTATCCAGAATACTTAGTAACGTAGGATTGTCGCCGGCACTACTGTTAATAAGTTCCAGATTGCGGATGGTAAATCGATCCATCCATAAAAAGTCATTACGATCGATACGTTGCAGGGAAGTAATATGCTGTAGATGCGGATGGTCGGTATCTTTTAAATAATGAATCACGGCCCCTGCTGCAACAATACCCAGGGTTATATCTTCTACGCCAAACCCTTTTAAAGAATGTGTTTGAAAATGTTTTAACAAAGTATCCTGCGCATAGGCTGCATCAAAAATCCATTCATCTAGTGTATAGGTATATGTTTTACCTCCAAAATATTCTTTATACTTCTTTTGCTGATGGCGCTGAAAAATTACTTCCGCGGGTTTAAAACTTTGTAATAATTTATCTGCATATTCTCGGTCGCCTTGTGCAATCAAAAACTCTCCCGTAGATATATCAAGAAAAGCCAGACCATACTGATCGTTATCGGCAAAATAGATACCTGCCAGAAAATTGTTGCTATGATGCTCGAGTAGCTTATCATTGACAGTGGTTCCGGGTGTTACCATTTCTGTAACACCACGCTTTACAATTCCTTTTGCCTGTTTGGGATCCTCCAGTTGGTCACAGATAGCTACCCGGTGACCGGCTTTTACCAATTTATGCAAATAAGTATCTAGTGCATGGTGCGGGAAACCGGCCAGTTCGAGTGAGGAGGCGGCCCCATTATTTCTTTTGGTTAAGGTGATACCCAATATTTGCGAAGCCGTAATGGCATCGGGGCCAAAGGTTTCGTAAAAATCGCCTACACGAAATAGCAATATGGCATCCGGATATTTCTGCTTGATTGCCCGGTGCTGCTGCATTAACGGTGTTTCTTCTGCTTTTGATTTAGCCATTTCGTTGGTAACTGCCTTTTATTTTGCCCAATGGCGGCAAAAATAAGGAACTAGTTTGTGTAACCGGGTCAATGTCTGCATCCAGTGAATAAATAATGTTATATGCAGAAAATAATGGTATTACTGGCGGGTGTTTTTAGTGTTTTTTATGTACATGCACAATCCGCCGATACGGCAAAAACAGATGCAAAAATAACGGCGGCCACGGTTTATTTTGGATATGGTGCTGAATTGTATCACCAGGCTAAGGTGAAATTAACTCCCGGTACAAGGTATATCGTCATTGACCAACTGAGTACTTCTGTAGATGTAAATAGCCTGCAGATTAGCAGCCCGGAAGATATTGCTCTTTTATCGCATCGTTTCCAGGTTTTTTATCCAGAAAAAAGAACAATAGTAAAAAACAAGACGATTGAAAAATGGGAAGATAGTGTGGCTGTGCTGGATAAAAAGACAGGACAGTTGCGCAACCTTATTGTTATAGAGCAGGAAATTATGACAAAAACAGGGGCGCTAATCGAAGCCTCCCTCAACGGTGGCAACAAAACAGTAAGCAGTGCAGAAGTGCTGAAGCTGGTAGATTATTACACAACAAAAATAGAACGGTCTAAAACAACTATTTATAAACATAATCTAGCTATAGAAGAATTAAATAGTGCAAGAAAAAATATTCAGGAGATATTGAAAGATTTACGTGCGGCAGAGCCACAGCAACAACCTTTTGGAAGACTAATACTCCAGGTAATGAGTAAGCGTACTGCAGAAATTCCGTTATCCGTTTCTTACTATACCAATGATGCCGGATGGACGCCTATCTATGATATACGTGTAAACTCCAAAACAAATAAAATTAAGCTGGTGTATAAAGCTTCGCTTACACAGCGTACAGGTATTGATTGGAAAGAAACCAAATTGACACTAAGTACGGGTACACCCAATTTTGGTGTGACGGCTCCCTTATTGTCTCCCTGGTATTTACAATTGTATGTTCCTGAAATATACAATATGCTGCAGGGACGAGTTGCTGGTATCAATGCTACCCGTAACCGGATTCAATCCTTTAGCGATGATAAAGCATTGGAGGGAGTGGTGATTAGAGGATATAGTTCATTACCATTAGAGAAGGATTTGGATACAAGTATTGTTACCAAAACATTGCAGGATTTCACCACACTAAGTACCGGGCAGTTGAATACTAATTTTGAAATTGACCTGCCTTATGATATTAGCAGTAACGGGCAACTGCATAGTGTAGCTATTAAAGATGAAGAGATAAGTGCCGTGTTGAAGAACTACGCTATACCGCGTGTAGATAAAGAGGCGTATTTGCTGGCAGAAATAGCCGACTGGCAAAACTTAGACCTCCTGCCCGGCGATGCCAATATTATTATGGATGATACTTATATAGGGAAATCGATCATTGATCCGCATACGGCAGCCGATACGCTTAACCTGTCTTTAGGGAAAGATAAAAGAGTTGTTGTAAACCGCTCAATCGTAAAAGAGCTAAGCAGCTTAAAGGCCAGCGGTGGTTCTAATAAACAAACATTTACTTATGAAGTAATTGTAAAGAATAATAAATTGACGGATGTAAATCTCCTGCTGAAAGATCAATACCCGCTGAGTACAATTAAAGAAATAGAAGTAAAACTGGAAGATAGCGGAGAGGCTATGGTGAATGAAGAAACGGGAGTACTTACCTGGAAGATAGCGTTGAAACCCGGCGAGAGTAAAAAAGTGCGATTTACCTATAGTGTAAAATATCCCAAGAACAAACGTATTGTGAATTTGAAATAAACCGCTTCATAGTATAAATATAAGTTGGGAGGGAAGTTGCTGGTAAAATAGCAGCTTCCCTTTTACAGTTGTACTATTTACTTTATCTTTCTGCAAAATTGACTACATGCGCAAATTTTTTAAAGGGCTGCTGATTTTCCTGATTTCATTGATAGTTGTTTTTTCGGGTTATGCTATTATCAGTGGTAAAACCTATCTGTTCAAAGCCATAGCGTACAATTTTGCAGATATTGATGATTATAAAATTTTCACGAATGATACTGTAGCTACCGGTGTCGCACAGCCTTGGAGTAAAAGCAGTGCTTACAATAAAGTAGCCATACCCGATTCATTAAGCAGCTTACTGGGAGGCTTAAAATCGGTAGCGCTGGTAGTGATTAAAGACGGAGAACTGCTACAAGAACATTATTGGGATGGTTATGGGGATGCTTCTTTGTCCAATTCTTTTTCTATGGCTAAAAGCATTACCAGTTTATTGATAGGGACGGCCATTAAAAAGGGCAAGATTAGCTCGGTCCATCAGCCAGTAGGGGATTTTCTTCCGGAATATAAAGAAGGGCTTGCCAGCAAGCTCACTATACAGCACCTTCTTACCATGAGTAGTGGTAGTGATTGGGATGAGTCTTATGAAAATCCTTTGTCTGTCACTACAGAAGCCTACTATGGTAGTAACCTTTATAAAACAGCCACTGGTGCAAAAATTATAAAAGAGCCCGGAACCTATCATGCGTATAAATCGGGCGATACAGAATTGTTGGGATTAATCATTGAGAAAGCGACCGGTAAATCGCTGGCGGCGTACGCTGCTGAAAAGTTGTGGCAGCCCCTAGGTGCGGAACAGCCTGCTTTGTGGAGTACAGACAAGAAAGGAGGACATGCCAAAGCGTATTGTTGTTTTAATACCAATGCTCGTGACTTTGCCCGCATAGGACAATTAATGCTGGATAGTGGCCGTTGGAATGGTGAGGAGATAATAGACTCAGCCTACTATGAGCAGTCCATCGCTCCTTGTATGATTACGGATGAAGCAAATTTGCCCTGCAATTATTATGGTTACCAATGGTGGCTTTATCCTGATGAGCCCGGTGTGTTTTATGCCAGAGGTATTCTGGGGCAGTATATCATAATTATTCCGTCTAAAAAAACAGTGATCGTCAGACTGGGACATAAACGTTCTTCTAAAGTTTATAATACGGCCCCATTAGAAGTAAGTGAGCTAATTCGTTGGGGCATGACATTATAATAGCGGCTTTCCTTTTACTCCATTGGTGGATGATGTGATCAGGCTTACCTTTGCCGCTATGCGAAAATTAAGCATGGAAGAATTGGGGCGTATGTCGGTAGATGAGTTTCACCGGTCGGATAAAATGCCCCTTATTGTTATACTGGAAAATATACGTAGTGCCTATAATGTAGGAAGTGTTTTTCGTACAGCGGATGCCTTTCGTGTACAAGCCATTTATATTACCGGCTACTCGGCCAAGCCTCCTCACAAAGAAATAAAAAAAACAGCCCTCGGTGCAGAGGAAACGGTTACCTGGCAGCATTTTACCAATGCTACGGAAGCGATTAACGCTGCCCGATCCATAGGCTATAATGTGTATGCTGTGGAACAGGTGACGGATAGTTATATGTTGAACGAGATTGCTTTGGAACCGAATGAAAAAATTGCTGTTGTTTTGGGGAACGAAGTGGTAGGAGTAGAGCAGGATACAATTCATCAATGTGATGGGTGTATTGAAATTCCGCAATTGGGCATGAAGCATTCGTTGAATATTGCGACGGCAGCGGGTGTAGTACTATGGGAATTAGTGCGAGGAAGGATAAAGAAGTAATGTGAGGATCGTTAATGGGTGATTGATTAAAAGTTAGTAGTTATCGGTTGGTGATGTAGTTGTAACAATAGAGTTATTACAGGAAGTATATTTAACAGGAACTATGTATAAAAATTGTCGAAATAGCTATGAGTAAAATAAAAAGTTATCTCTCGCTGATAAAATTTTCCCACACCATTTTTGCAATGCCTTTTGCAATGATTGGCTTTTTTCTGGGCATTGCTCCTTTTTGGCCGATGTATTTTGGTGATACGGATGGAGAAGGCATGTTGTTTACTATTGATGAAGAGCCGGAAACATTTATGAATGCCTACCCTTTGGATCAGACAGAGTTGCTACTTCGCTTTGGTCTGGTTATTCTTTGTATGGTCTTTGCCCGCAGTGCGGCTATGGCTTTCAATCGTTATCTCGACAGGAGCTTTGATGCTAAGAACCCGCGTACAGCTATACGGGAAATTCCTTCCGGGATTATTAAGGCCAATAACGCTTTGTGGTTTACAATTATCAGCAGCGTGTTGTTTGTTGTGTGTACCTTTTTTATCAATCGTATTTGTTTTTATTTGTCGCCGGTAGCGTTGGCCGTTGTATTAGGCTATAGTTATACCAAGCGTTTTACACCTTTGTGCCATCTTATACTGGGACTAGGCTTGTCACTAGCGCCTATTGGTGCTTACCTTGCTGTGACGGGTCACTTTGCCTTATTACCCATTCTTTTTTCGTTAGCAGTTTTATTTTGGGTGGGAGGTTTTGATATTATATATGCTTTGCAGGATGTAGAGTTTGATCGTTCACAACAACTTCATTCCTTACCCGCATGGCTGGGGAAAGCTAAAGCATTAACGGCTTCCAGAATATTTCACTTACTAAGTGCGGGTGCTGTTATTGTGGCGGGTGTTTATGGTAATTTTGGCTGGTTGTATTGGGTAGGAGTGGCTGTATTTGTGAGTATGCTCATTTACCAACATTCCATTGTAAAACCGCATGATTTACGCCGCGTTAACCTGGCTTTTATGACGGCGAATGGTATTGCTTCTGTTGTATTTGCCATTTTTGTTATTGCTGATCTCTTTTTGAATTAAGAATTATGGCAAGAATAATTTGTATAGATTATGGTTTAAAAAGAACGGGGCTGGCCGTAACCGATCCTTTTCAAATCATTGCTACAGGCCTTACTACGGTAGAGTCGCCCAAGCTAATCCCTTTTTTAAAGGATTATTTTGCCAAAGAGGAAGTGGAGCTTATTCTCATAGGAGAGCCCAAAAACTGGGATGATACGGATACACATGCTACACCGTTGGTGCAAAAATGCATAAAGGAATTGCAAAAGAACTTTCCTGCTACTCCTATAAAAAAAGTAGATGAACGCTATACTTCTAAAATGGCCAAGGATGCTATGCTGGAGATGGGTTTGAAAAAAATGCAACGCCGCAATAAAGCACTGGTAGATGAAATAGCCGCTACTATCATGCTACAGGAATATTTGCGTAGCATTAGTTAACTTTGCTCTTTATCGAATTTAAAAAATTATACTCTCAATGATTCTCCCGATAGTGGCTTATGGCAACCCTGTTTTAAGAAAAATAGCAACGGATATATCAGCAGATTATGAAGGGCTGGCCAAGTTGATTGATAGTATGTGGGAAACGATGTATGCTAGTAGTGGCGTTGGGCTGGCGGCTCCGCAAATAAACAGAAGTATTCGCCTTTTTGTAGTCGATACGGCGCAAATGTTTGCGAATATGGATGAAAAGGATCGCGAGGAATATGCAGATGATGCTCCCGGCATTAAGAAAGTATTTATCAATGCACAGATTGTAGCGTTGCAGGGCGAAGAATGGGCCTACAATGAAGGCTGCCTGAGTATACCTAAAATACGGGAAGATATTAACCGACAGGAATCTGTAACACTGCAATATGTTAATGAGCAGTTTGAAGAGCAGGAAGAAACATTTCATGGTCTATCTGCAAGAGTTATTTTACATGAATATGATCATATCGAAGGAAAGCTATTCATAGATTATATTTCTCCATTGCGACGCAAGCTTATGAAAGGCAAGCTCACAGATATCTCTAAAGGGAAAGTGAATGTGGATTATAAAATGTCCTTCCAGTAAGGCAGAATACCCTTTTGCCTCCAGTTTTTTAGAACTTAGCCATAACTTGCAGCTATGTATTATCGTTGGATAGCTGTTGGGGTATGTCTTTTCTCTGCTGTAGCGATACAAGCACAAGATGACTCTTTACAAAACGAACAGCTGGCTAAAATGGTAACACTTTCTGAGGTTATCGTTCGCAATGATATCAACATTCCTTCTTTTATTGATAGAGTAAAAAAAGATACCAGTTTTTATAAGGCCTTTAAAAATCTTCGCGTAGTGGGATTTACTTCCCTCAACGATATCCGCATTGTTGATAAAAAAAACAGACTCCAAGCTGGAATGCAGAGCCGGACAAAACAATTACGAAAAAACGGATGCAGAAGCATGGAAATACTCGAAGAAACAGTGCAAGGCGATTTTTATACAAAAAATAAAAGCTACAATTATTATACAGCAGGCTTATACGCCGGTTTGTTTTTTACCCAAGGAAAAATTTGCGGAGAAGATAATATTGTGGCAGGTACCAGCTTTACCACCAAAGGTAAAAGAGGTATGGAGAAAAATAAGGAGCAACTGAAAATGCTTTTCTTTAATCCTGGAAAAAAGATTCCGGGCATTCCATTGATGGGAAATAAGATGGATATTTTTGATCCGGAAACAGCCGCTTACTATGATTTTCTAATAGATGAAGTAGAATGGGAAGGGACGCCTTGTTTCTTGTTTTCCGTAACGGCCAAAGAAAATTTATCAAAAGGAGAGAGAGGTAAAATTGTTATTGATAATATGGTGACCTGGTTTGACAGGAAGACAATGGAAGTGCTGGCCCGCAATTATAAACTAAGCTATAATGCAGGTGTATATGACTTTGATGTACAAATGGAGGTACGCATGACAAAATTTGGCGACCACCTTGTGCCTAAAACTTTACGCTATACTGGCAATTGGGATGTGGTCTTTAAAAAAAGGGAAAGAGGTTTTTTTACAGCTACCTTGTTTGATTTTACTACAGGAAATTAATCCTGTTAGCTTTTACTATACCCCGTTGTAGTTACGTAATCTCTCCACTTTTCAATTACTTGTTCCATATCAGCGGGAAGAGCTGTATCAAAAAACAGGGTTTCGCCTGTAGTGGGATGTGTAAAGCCAAGTGTTTTAGCATGAAGCGCCTGACGCGGGCACAAAGCAAAACAATTTTCAACAAAGCGCTTATACTTGGCAAACACAGTACCTTTTACAATCTTATCTCCACCATAAAAATCATCATTGAATAATGGGTGGCCAATATGCTTCATGTGTACACGTATCTGGTGGGTACGGCCTGTTTGCAGCACGCATTGTACAAGCGTAACATAGCCGAGGCGTTCCAATACCTCGTAATGCGTAATGGCTTCTTTACCGTGATCTCCCTCAGGATAGGCTTCAAATAGTTTGCGGAAACGCTGATGCCTTCCTACATGTGCTACAATTGTTCCTTTATCATTTGCCACGTCCCCCCATACCAGCGCTATATATCTTCGCTGTATGGTATGATCAAAAAATTGTTTGGCCAGATGTCGCATGGCTATATCCGATTTAGCCAGTACTAGTAAGCCGCTGGTATTTTTATCAATACGGTGTACCATGCCAAAGCGCGGAAGCAATTCTTCTGTGAGAGAAGGGTTTTGTTGCTGGAGATACCAGGCAATGCCATTTAATAATGTACCATTGTAATTTCCGCTTCCGGGATGCACCACCATGCCGGCAACTTTATTCACTAATAACAGGTCATTGTCTTCATAAATAATGTTGAGGGGAAGCTGTTCAGGTATCACATCCGTTTCTTCCGGATTCATATCGGAGTAAACAATCAATTCATCAAGCGCCTTTATTTTATAGTTAGGGCGTACGGGTTTACCATTGACAAATACCATGTCATTGTTGATGGCTTTCTGCAATTTGTTGCGGGTAGCACCTTCAATCCGTGCCATCAAAAACTTGTCTATACGTAAAGGTTCCTGCCCTTTATCTATAGTAAAATTGAAACGTTCATATAGCTCATCATTGTTCTCAACCAATTCCTGTTCGTTGTTGTTATTTTCCAGTAAATCGCCGGCCATCTGTTATAGATTTTATACAAAGGTAATAGTTGCAATTTTCTTAATAATTTCGAGGTATTTATGACAAGAGAAAAAGTTGTTTTCAGGGATTTGGGCAATATGCGGTACAAGGATGCCTGGGATTATCAGGAGAACCTGTTGCGGGAGAATGTGCAGGTTAAAACGGCGCTGCGGGAACAGTTGGATGCAAAGGGGGAATCACCAATAATCCTGGACAAGGAATTGGTGACGCGGCATTACCTGTTGTTTGTGGAGCATCCTCTTGTGTACACGCTTGGAAAGAGTGGAAATATTGACAATGTATTGCTCAGTGAGGAAAACCTGAATGCAAGAGGCATTGATTTTTTTAGAACAAACCGGGGAGGCGATATAACTTTTCACGGTCCGCAGCAAATTGTGGGCTATCCCATTTTAGACTTGGAGAAATTTTATACCGACATAGGAAGATACCTGCGAAATATAGAAGAGGTTATTATTCTTACACTGGCAGAGTATGGATTGAAAGGGGAGCGATCCGCTGGTGAAACTGGGGTGTGGCTCGATCCTGATAGTAAAGGGAGGGAACGAAAGATATGCGCTATCGGTGTACGCAGCAGCCGTTGGATTACTATGCATGGTTTCGCCCTCAATGTAAACACGGATCTTGACTACTTTAATTTTATCATTCCCTGTGGAATACAGAACAAACAAGTTACTTCTATTGCGAAAGAACTAGGAAGAGAAGTTGATTTTGAAGAAGCGAAAGAAAAGGTAAAAAGAAACTTTGAAAAGGTATTTGCAATAGAATGGGAACAGGTTTAAAACTCTTTGGGTAAGAGAAACCTATTTTTTTCTTTCAATTCACCATCTTCATACAGTTCAAACTTATACCAGCCCGATTTATAAAAATTAGTTTTATCTAATTTGAACTTTCTGTCTTTGATTTCTTTCAACTCAAAGAGTAGTTCGTCTTTCATAGTGAAAAACTTAATGTTGTATTTCTTTTCATCTTCCGGTAGCGAAATTTGTATGTATCCGTCTCTAAAAGTGTAGACAAATGCGGAAGGTTTCCATACTTCTACCGCTGGTGGTTTATTTGCAGTAGCAGGAGTGCCATTGAAATTAGTAAGAGTATCTGTTTTAAAGGTAGGAATATATAACGTATCACTGATGCGACTGGTGGACCAGGCAGCACGTTTTACGACTGTATCTAATACTGGTCTTTTGGATTCGCTAAAGAGGTAAACACCTTTATCTAATAAAATATAAAGACGATAAAACATCCTGTCGTTAGGTGCTTTGGTATCTACATAACCGTTTTCAGGTGTAGTGGGGTCCGCAACAGTCAAAATGCTTTTAAAATTCTTCGTACTATCAAATGAACGTTGGATGCTGATTTGCTTGATATCTGTAAATTGGTTAACCCAGCCAACAACGATGCGATTTTGACCTACATTTCTTAAGGAAAAACTGGGTAAAGTGTCTTGTGCATGTACAGTAGCACTTACTAGTAAAAAAAGACAAAGCAAGTGATTCTTCATATATGATAAACGCTACAGGATATTGATTCTTTTGTCATGTTTAAACAAATATACTATTTGCCTGTCAGAATTCAGAATATTAACGTTCCATTGGGTAATGAGCTATTGCCTTGTAATCCGCCACTATGGATAATAACAATCCTGCTGCCTTTAGAAAAAAAATCGGAAGCGATAAGTTCGCCCATAGCATAACATAATTTTCCAGTGTAGATAAAATCTGTAGGAATATTTGTATGTGCGTAAAAAGTATTCATGAAAGCTACTAATTCAGGTGTTTTTTTTGCATAGCCACCAAAATGGTAATCATGGAAAATTGTCCAGTTAGAATGTTGGTGTAGCAATAATTTTTTTATTTGATCAGCCAACGATGTGTTGCCTTTCATTATGCTTATACCTATTGCCCGCTGCTCAGGATGGAGAGAGTTTATGATACCGGCCAGTGTAGTACCGGTGCCCACCGCACAACAGTAATAATCTGCGTGAGGTATATAGTTAGCAATGTCGGCTATCCCCTGCGCTCCCGGTACACCATACCCACCTTCTTCTACACGGAGGTATTCGTGGGTGTCAACAAAACCGGGGATTTCTTTTTTGCTATAATTTTCTCTTGTTACAAAATGTAATTGCATGCCATAATCCATAGCCTTACGTAGGGTTGGGGATAAATTAGCCGGTTGTTCCCCCCTAATGATACCAATAGAAGATAATCCTTGTAAAGAACAGGCAGCAGCTGTGGCGACAATATGATTAGACCAGGCTCCGCCAAAAGTAACAATGCCTTTTTTTTGGTGCCGGACAGCTTCGGTAAGATAGGGTTGTAGTTTAAATAGTTTATTACCGGAGATAACGGGATGTACTTGATCCAGCCGAGCCATGAGCACATCAATATCTTTTTTGTAGAAAGAAGAAATGTTTTGAATCAGTATTTTTTCAGGAAACAAACTGTTTGTCATCATGGTATCTATGAAAACTAAATGAAATGGTTTAGTTTTGCGACCAAATTTAGTACAATATGCGACCTACTCTAGTGATACTTGCTGCTGGTATGGCTTCCCGCTACGGAAGTATGAAACAAATTCAAGGATTTGGGCCTAGTGGTGAAACGATAATGGATTATTCTATCTATGATGCTATCCGTTCCGGTTTTGATAAAGTTGTTTTCATTATTCGCAGGGAATTTGCAGAGGATTTTAAAGCGATTTTTGAACCTAAGCTTGAAGGAAAGGTAAAAGTTGAATATGCCTATCAGGATAGGGAAGCGTTTACCGAAGGATATGAAATTCCTGCCGATCGTCAAAAACCCTGGGGCACAGCTCATGCTGTTCTTTGTGCCAAAGATGTAGTGAATGAACCCTTCGCTGTTATTAATGCAGATGATTTTTATGGGCATAATGCTTTTGAAAATGCCGCTACTTTTTTGACAAAGGATTGCAGCCCTAAGAACTATTCAATTATTGGGTATGATTTGTTGAAGACATTATCTGATCACGGAACGGTGAATCGCGGTGTATGTTCATTGGACAAAATGGACAAGTTGGCCTCTATTACCGAGCGAATAAATATTGCAAAAAAAGACGGAGTGATAAAAGTCGATGACGGTTTGGAGCCGGCAGAGCTTTCTTTGGATACTAAGGTTTCAATGAACTTCTGGTGCTTTGATGTTTCTTTCTTTGGTTATACGCAAAAACTGTTTCGTGAATTTTTACAACAACATGGACAGGAATTAAAATCAGAGTTTTTTATTCCTATCGTAGCCGATCAGTTTATCAAGGAAGGGGGTAGTGTAGAAATAATTCCTACTACTTCATCTTGGTTTGGTGTTACCTATAAAGAAGATGCTCCATTTGTAGAGAAAAGTCTTAATGCACTTATTAGCAATGGAGACTACCCGCAAAGCCTCTGGGGATAGATCCTGTTATATACTGTATTAACAAAAAAGCCATCAATAATTATTGATGGCTTTTTTAATAGGATAGCTATGTATAAAAGAATAATTAATCTCCTTTTACCATGAAAATATAATCTTGTACCTTTTTTACTTGTGCAATTTTATCGAGACCAGCAATGGCTGACTTGGTAGAGAGTTTTACATTTTTAAAAGGTTGGTCTTTTTTCAACTCATCCAAAGCCTGATAGATATACTTTGATTGGATGGCAAAAACAGCTCCTTGTAATTGTAATTCACGAGCACTTAGGATACCAATTACTTCTCCATTACGATTAAAAACGGGCCCACCGCTATTCCCGGGATTAGCGTCTACAGATAGTTGACAACTTAGTGTATCTCCGTTGAAGCCGGTTTTAGAACTAAGGTAACCTTCACCGTAAACAATATCATCTTTAGGATAGCCTAATGTAAAAATAGATTCGGCCAATTCCGAACCTGACTTACGGATGCCATAGGGCAGGGAAGGGTAAGGTTTAAAATTTTTGTCATCAATTTTAAGTATAGCCACATCACGGCTTTCATCGAGCTTAAGTACAATCGCCCTGAATTGATCGCCTTTGGCATTTTGTACAAAAATATTCTTAGAATTTTTTACAACGTGTGTATTGGTGACGAGTAAGCCATGCTGCTCTATAAGAAATCCTGTGCCATTTACTCTAGGCGTAATGTCAACAATCTTTTTATCAACGTTATCTATTTTTTGATTAAGCACAGTTTGATTGCGCTTTAATACATCGATCTGCTGTACCAGCTGCTGTACTTTGGGGTCAGCTTTGGGTTTAGGTGTCATGGAATTAAAGAGCGCTGATAAGCCCAAGGCTGTAACACCGGCAATAGAAGCGGCAATAACTGCTACTCTTTTATAACGATTCCACAGATAAACCAATTTTGATTTTCCGGCAGCAGTTTCGCTGATGCTTCCATCCTTTACCAGATCGCTGTGTACTTCCTGTAAGGTGTTTTGGAAATTCTTCCATTCGCCCATTCGGTTAAACTGATCAAGAAAAAGTGTATGCTCAACTACTAGTAGATCCAGGTCTGCATTCGTTTTACGTAATTCTTCAAAATAAGCCCGCTCCTCCTGATTCATTTCTCCGCGTAGGTAGCGCTCCACAGCATCCAGCATTCTTATGTCATTTTGCTCTTTCATCACTTGTTCCTGTTTTATATTGAGAGAAAAATATTTTCTTCAGCCGCATTAAGCACTTATACTTCTGTGTTTTGGCATTCTCGGCATTGGTATAGCCAAAACTGGTGGCAATTTCCTGCATTGGCCTTTTTTGCAGGTAAAATGCTTCGAGCAGGCTCTTACAAGGTTCACCCAGCCTTTGTATGGCCTCATTCATCAGGGTAAATTCTGCATCTCTTCGCTGGTGCTCCTCCAAATCGTCATCTACCATTATAGTGCTTTCCACATGTCCTATATCACCGCTGTATCGATTGGCGTGCTGTAATTTTTTCAACCAGATTCGCCGGGATACCGCGTAGAGATAAGTTTTGATAAGGCAGTTTAATTCAAAATTGCCCAACCGGACTTTCTCATATAGAACAATCATAGCCTCCTGAAACACATCTTTTGCATCATCTGAAGAGCCATTGTTGTTGATTATCAATGATTTGATAGTTTCGTAGCTCCCCTTATATATCTCTTCAGCTGCCTTTTTATTGTTCTTAGCCAGTTCCTGTAATAAGATTTTTTCGTTGTGCTCAGCTTTCACGCCCTGTTTTTAATACTTTTTTTTAAAAATAGTAACCCTTTTGCAGCTCAAAAAAAAAATTAAAAAAAAGCGGGTTACCTTTTTCTAATACGGGTATAAACACTGAAATATTTCATAAAAACTCAAAAAAGAAAAATCACAATGAAAAAGCTTTTTATCTTATTGGCAGTAGCTAGCCTTGGTTTCGTAGCTTGTAACAGCGAAGGAGAGAAAACAGAAACTGCAGATACAACAGTTATCGAACAACCAGTTGTTGTTGACACTACTGTTGTTGACACTACTATTGTTGTTGATACTACTGCACCTGCAAAATAATTTTCAGTAAGCAATCATAAGAGCCACTTCCCAATTGGAGAGTGGCTTTTTTGTTTCATCAGAGGCGCATTTTTAACCCTATCGTAATGATTAGCATAGCCCGTAGAAATAAGTTACCTTTGCGCCCGCTTTCATTATTTTAAAAATTGTTTAGTGACAACATTTGAATCATTAGGGATTGAAGACAATCTTCTTCAGTCAATCAATGTGTTAGGTTTTACACAACCTACACCCATACAGGAAAAAGCTATCCCGGTATTATTACAGGGTACCAAGGATTTTATCGGATTGGCGCAGACCGGTACCGGTAAAACGGCTGCTTTTGGTTTTCCTTTATTACAGTTAATCGATAAGGGACAAAAACATCCACAAGCATTAATTATTTGTCCCACCCGGGAATTATGCCTTCAAATCTCCAGCGACCTGGAAAAGTTTAAAGGGAAAAAGAATGCAGTTGCTGTAACTGCCGTTTATGGCGGAACCTCCATTTCTCAACAAATCAGAGACTTGAAAAGAGGAACGCATATCGTAGTAGCGACTCCCGGCCGATTAATCGATTTGATAGAGCGTAAAGCCATCAATCTGGAAGAAATATTTTATGTAGTGCTGGACGAGGCGGATGAAATGCTGAATATGGGCTTCAAGCAAGACATTGAATTTATCCTGAAAAATACACCACAGCGGCAAAGTACCTGGTTATTCAGTGCCACCATGCCGCCGGAAATAAGACAGGTAAGTAAAAAATACATGGATTCACCTTTTGAGATTACAGTAGGAAAAGTGAATTCGGGCAATGCGAATATAGATCACCAATATTATAGTACGCAACATGTCAATCGTTATGAAACATTAAAGCGTATCATTGATTTTAACCCTGGTATATATGGTATCATTTTTACCCGTACTAAGGCCGATGCACAGGAAATAACAGAATCACTAATAAGAGAAGGATACGATATTGAGGCGTTGCATGGTGATCTTACCCAGCAGCAGCGGGATAAAGTAATGAGCCGCTTTAGAGAAAAGAGTATTCAATTATTAATAGCGACTGATGTGGCGGCAAGAGGTATCGACGTACAAGGCATTACACATGTAATCAATTACGAGTTGCCGGATGATACGGAAGTGTACACACACCGTAGTGGTCGTACGGGTAGAGCCGGCCGCAGCGGGGTTTCTCTTTCTATTGTAACACCTAAGGAAATATATCGCCTTCGGCAGATAGAAAGACTGGTGAATACCCGTTTTCATAAAATGGATATACCCAGTGGTAAAGATGTTTGTCGTAAACAGTTTTTTCATTTTATCGACAAAATGTTGAATGCAGATATCAGTAGTGGAGAATATGCTACGTACCTGCCAGTACTGCGAGAGAAATTTGAAGCAATCGATAAAGAAGAAATTTTACAACGCGTAGCTGCATTGGAATTTGATCGCTTTCTAAAATATTATGAGAATGCGGCTGATTTGAATATGCGAGATGATAGGCGCGCTGATAGATCAGAACGTAGTGAACGAGCACCGCGTGCAGGTGGTAGAGAAAGAAGTGGTGGTGCGTACCAACGATTGTTTGTAAATCTTGGAACAAAGGATGGCTTTTATAAAGCCAGCTTCTTACAATTCATTTTAGATATGAGTGATTTAAAGAAGGATGTATTGGGACGTATTGATATGAAGGAGATGAATAGCTGGATTGAAATAGAGCCTGCTGCAGGAAAGAGAATGATAAAAGCCATGGACGGTAAAAATTTCCGTGGTAGAAAAATCAGAATGAATGATGCAGAGAGTGGCGGTGGTAGAAGAAAATAATTTTTTGAAAAAATAATTGGAGTAGATTTTATCGCAGCTTATATTTGCTTTCGCATGACACAGACAAACACATTCTTCGGTTTTTATTTTAGCTTTTTTTATTTCTTTAGAATAAAGCCGGGAATGCTATTGTTGAAAAATAAATAAAAGAAATCAACATAAACAATCCCGGCTCAAAAGGCCGGGATTGTTGTTTTTACAATTATGGCAAAACGTGTTTCTATACAAGGGTACGAAGGCAGTTTTCATCAGGTAGCTGCCCGTCAGTTTTTTGGTAAAGATGTAGACGTAATTCCCTGTGCTACTTTTCGCGACGTAGTAAAGATTGCGCTGAATAAAAAAGAAAGTGATGGTGGAGTAATGGCTATTGAAAATTCCATAGCCGGAAGTATTTTGCCTAACTATAATTTATTACAGAAATCTAACTTGGGTATTGTAGGTGAAGTGTATTTGCAAATACGACAAAACCTGTTGGTGAATCCCGGCGTGCAATTAGAAGATATCAGAGAAGTCCATTCCCACACAATGGCGTTGCAACAATGCTATGGTTTTTTAGATAAGTATAAATGGAAGCTGGTAGAAACAGAAGACACTGCACTTAGCGCTAAACATGTTCATCAGCATAAGAGTAAACATATAGCTGCCATTGCCAGCAAGCTGGCTGCAGAATTATTTGATTTGGAAATCATTGCTCCTAATATTCATACGCTGAAAAATAATTACACACGCTTCCTGATACTGCAGGAGGAAACAACGGCTCAGGTAGAAGAAGGGGCTAATAAGGCTTCTGTGAATTTTCATACAGATAATTCAAAAGGTAGTCTGGCAAAAGTGTTGAATAAGATTGTAGATTTTGATATTAACCTAACTAAGCTGCAAAGTTTTCCTATACCCGGTACTGATTTTAAATATGCCTTTCATGCAGATATGGAATTTGAAAGTCTGGATAATTTTTACAAAACGATCGAGGCTATTCGCCCATTGACTGAAGAAGTGAAAGTGTATGGGATATATAAAAAAGGAGAGATGAAGAAGTGATGATAAGGAGTAAAGAATGAAGAATAAAGAATAATGAGTGATAATTCGCTATGCGAACAACGATTAACAAGTAACGAATAACTGATAACTACCAAAGAGATATGAAGACAGCTAAAAGACTGGAAGGTATAGGCGAATATTATTTCTCACAAAAGCTGAGAGAGATTGAAGCGCTTAATAAGGAAGGTAAAGCCATTATTAATTTGGGTATTGGCAGCCCCGATTTACCTCCGCATCCTGATGTAATCAAAGTGTTGCAGGAAGAAGCGGCTAAAACCAACACACATGCTTATCAATCTTACAAAGGATCTTCTGTATTGCGAAAAGCCATGAGTGACTGGTACAAAAAATGGTATCATGTAGAACTGAATCCGGATACGGAATTACTGCCCCTGATAGGAAGCAAGGAGGGTATCATGCATATTTGTATGACCTATTTAGATAAAGGCGATCAGGTGCTTGTACCTAATCCCGGCTATCCTACCTATAGCAGCGCTGTTAAGTTGGCAGGAGGTAAAGCGGTTGAATATAAACTCAAAGAAAAAAATAACTATGAGCCGGATTTTGAAAAGTTAGCAAAACAGGATTTAAAGAAAGTAAAACTGCTATTTGTTAATTATCCGCAAATGCCTACCGGGCAATTACCCTCAACTTCTTTATTTGAAAAGTTGGTGGCATTTGGCAAAGCACATAATATTCTTATCGTACATGACAATCCGTATAGTTTTATTTTAAATAAGCAACCAGCAAGTTTGTTAAGTGTAGCAGGTGCTAAGGACTGTGTGGTGGAGTTAAATTCGTTAAGTAAAAGTCATAACATGGCTGGCTGGCGGATAGGTATGCTGGCTGGATCGGAAAAGCGGATTAATGAAATATTACGTTTTAAAAGTAATATGGATAGTGGCATGTTTTTACCGGCACAGTTGGCAGCGGCCAAAGCGCTCTCGCTGGATAAAGACTGGTACGATAGTGTAAATATTATTTATCGGAAGAGAAGAGAAACTGTTTTTACATTATTGTCCTTGTTAGATTGTAAGTATGCTACGGATCAGGCAGGTATGTTTGTGTGGGCTAAGATACCAACAGCGTATAAAGACGGATATGCCTTGAGTGATGCCGTATTGTATAACGCAAACGTGTTTATTACTCCGGGAGGCATTTTTGGCAAAGAAGGAACAAAATATATACGGGTGAGTTTGTGTGCTCCAGTAGAAAGATTTGAAGAGAGTATTGACAGAATAAAAAAACATATGCAGTAATATGGAAAGAAAAAGAATAGCGATAATAGGCGTAGGGCTTATTGGTGGTTCGTTGGCGATAAGACTGCATGAAAAAAAACTGGCTTCCCGGTTGATAGGTGTGGATGCAAGCGAAGCTCATGCGAAAAAAGCAGTAGAGTTGGAACTAGTAGATGAGATACTGCCGATTGATGAAGCGATCGAAAATAGCGATGTGATCATTTTAGCCATTCCTGTGGATAGCATGGTAAATATGCTGCCTGGTTTATTAGATAGAGTGAATGATCAGATTGTATTAGATCTGGGTTCTACAAAATCACAATTGTTAAATGTATTGAAAGCACATCCCAAAAGGGGGAGATACGTAGCCACGCATCCCATGTGGGGAACCGAGTATAGCGGACCACAGGCGGCAGTGCGTGGCGCCTATGAAAATAAAGCAGTTATTATTTGTAATGCTCAAGAGAGTGATGAAGATGCATTGGAGTGGGTGAAATACATGTATCAAAAAATAGGCATGCGCTTATTGGAAATGGAAGGCCGCTCACATGATCTGCATGCAGCTTATGTAAGTCATATATCACACATCACATCTTTTGCCCTGGCTAATACAGTATTGGAAAAAGAAAAAGAAGAGTCTGCTATATTCGAAATGGCTAGCGCTGGTTTTGAGAGTACAGTACGATTGGCAAAAAGTAACCCAGCAATGTGGGTACCTATTTTTATGCAGAACAAGGAAAATGTGTTGGATGTTTTGAAAGAACATATTGCCCAGTTGCAGCGCTTTAAAGAGAGCATAGAGCAGGAGGATGGTGACTATCTTTTAAAGCTCATCAGTGATGCGAATAAAATAAAACGAATCATTCAGTAATCAGGTATTGCTATGCAAATAGCGATACGTTTCATAATAAATTAACTTTACAAATCAATAAACATCATGCAAACAGAAGAACAATCAACAAAAGAAGCCGTGCAACAGGCATGGAATAAACGTCCACTTATCATTAGCGGGCCTTGTAGTGCAGAAACAGAAGAGCAAGTACTGGCTACAGCTCAGCGGCTGGCGGCTACTGGTAAAATAAATATGCTACGTGCAGGTATATGGAAACCTCGTACTAAGCCTGGTATGTTTGAAGGTGTAGGAGCTAAAGGGTTACCTTGGTTACAGCAAGCTAAAAAACTAACCGGCTTGCCTACTACGGTAGAAGTAGCAACCGGTAAGCAAGTGCAGGATGCATTGACGTTTGATGTTGATGTATTGTGGATAGGTGCTCGTACAACTGTCAACCCCTTCAGCGTGCAAGAAGTAGCGGATGCATTGCGCGGCGTGGATGTTCCTGTTTTGATAAAAAATCCCATTAATCCCGATCTGGAATTGTGGAGTGGAGCAGTAGAACGTGTAGCAAGAGCCGGCATCAAACAAATTGGATTGATTCATCGCGGATTTTCTTCCTATGGAAATGCAGAGTATCGCAATGCGCCTATGTGGCATCTTGCCATCGATATGAAGTTAAAACATCCAGGTATGCCTATTATTAATGACCCTTCACACATCTGCGGACGTAGGGACATATTACAGGATGTGATGCAAAAAGCTGTGGATTTGGATTATGACGGATTAATGATCGAAAGCCATATTGATCCGGATAATGCCTGGAGTGATGCCAAACAACAGATTACTCCTGAACGATTGAAAGAAATACTCGAAGATATTATTTGGAGAAAAGAGGATACTAATTCACCGGCTTATCACGCAGCATTGGAAACATTGCGTCAAAAGATCAATCATCTTGATGATGAATTGATGCAGATATTAAGCCAGCGAATGAAATTAGCTGATCAAATTGGCCAATATAAAAAAGAAAATAATATTACTATTCTGCAAACCAATCGCTGGAACGAAATATTGGAAAAGGCATTTGTAAAAGCAGAGAAAATGGGACTGAGTAAAGAGTTTATTACCGGTTATTTTGATGCTGTGCATATGGAAAGTATCAATCATCAGAAGAAGGTATTGGATAGTTGAGCAGGGATCATGAGTAATGAGTAAAAAAGGATGAATAATTCTTCTTGCTTTATTTTTTCAGTTGCACTTTTGAATTTATGACACATAAACGCTACCGGTTTTCTTCTACTGCTGTAGATTATTATTTTGCAGGAGGTATTAGCTATCTAAAAAAGCTGGTGAATCCCCAGCATGCTATTCTTATTACAGATCAGAATATTTTTAATGCCCATACTAAGCGTTTCAAAGGTTGGAATACTATTGTATTAAAACCTGGCGAAGAATATAAAGTACAGGCAACGGTAGATGCTATTATTGAACAATTGATAGCGATGGAAGCCGATAGAAAAACAACCCTGGTAGGTGTAGGTGGTGGTGTGATAACTGATATAACCGGGTATGTGGCAGCAGTGTACATGCGCGGTATTGCTGTTGGATTTATTCCTACTTCTTTGTTAGCATTGGTAGATGCCTCTATCGGAGGGAAAAATGGCATAGATGCAGGAGTGTATAAAAATATAGTAGGTATTATTCGGCAGCCTGATTTTATTCTGCATGATATGGCTTTCCTGCAATCGCTTCCTGACAGTGAGTGGGAAAATGGATTTGCAGAGATAATAAAACATGCTTGCATAAAAGATAAAGCAATGTTTCAGGAGTTGGAGGCAACTACATTAAAAAAATACCGTCAATCCCAAAAAAGTATATGTGCGTTGGTACAACGCAACGCTTTGATAAAAACAAAAGTGGTGCAGCAGGATGAATTTGAAAAAGGAGATCGGCGTTTATTGAATTTTGGACACACGTTGGGCCATGCATTAGAGAATCAATATGAGTTGTCACATGGACAAGCTATTGCTATAGGTATGACGTATGCCTGTCATATTTCCGAACAGTTAACCGGTTTTAAGCAAACAGGAAAAGTCGTTTCTCTTCTGGAAAAATACAATCTGCCCACCTATGCTTCTTTTGATAAACAAAAAGCGATGGCTGTGTTGAAAATGGATAAGAAGCGGGAGCGTAAGGAAATGAACTATGTTTTATTGGATAAAGTAGGAAAAGGAGTGGTACAGCCTATTGCTTTACATACGTTGGAAGAAATTATAAATGCATTATAGGAATTTGTTGCTAATAGAATAACTAAAACATGAAAGTAGAAATAATGCCCTCTGCATTGAAGGGGAATATACAAGCACCGGCTTCTAAAAGTTCTATGCAACGAGCTTGTGCGGCAGCTTTGCTACGTAAAGGCAAAATGATATTATTTAATCCGGGACATAGCAATGACGACAAGGCTGCATTGGATATTATACAAAGGCTGGGCGCTACAGTAACGAAGGAAAGAGAAACGGTTGTGATAGAAAGCGAAGGAGTAAAACCTGCTGATAATACAATTAATTGTGGCGAGAGCGGATTGAGCATTAGAATGTTTACTCCCTTAGTGGCTTTAAGCAAAAAGGAAATAACTGTACAAGGTGCAGGAAGTCTGGTAACAAGACCCATGAATTTTTTTGATGAAATTTTGCCACAATTAGATGTAGCTATTAAAAGTAATGAAGGCAAGTTGCCACTTACAATTCAAGGGCCTTTACGTCCTTCTTCTATTGAAGTAGATGGCTCTTTAAGTTCTCAATTCCTTACTGGTTTATTAATGGCTTATAGTGCTGCCGATGCAACAGATGTAAGTATACGGGTAAACGACTTGAAAAGTAAGCCTTATATTGATTTAACGTTGGAGGTAATGAAGCAAATGGGAATGAAGGTGCCGGAGAATAAAAAGTATGAAACTTTCACTTTTCATTCAACTGTTGATCCAGTCCCAACTGGAATGCCTATTAATTACACGGTGGAAGGAGACTGGAGTGGCGGCGCTTTTTTATTGGTGGCTGGCGCTATAGCAGGACCCATTTTTGTAAAGGGGTTGGATTTGAGTTCCACACAAGCTGATAAAGCCATTATTGATGCGTTGATCTCGGCTAATGCAGGAATAGCGATGGAGGCAAAAGGTATTCAGTTACATCCTGTAGAAATGAATGGCTTTGATTTTGATGCTACAGATTGTCCTGATTTATTTCCTCCTTTAGTAGCGCTTGCCGCTTATTGTAAAGGGAAAACAACGATTAAAGGCGTGTCGCGTCTGGCGCACAAAGAAAGTAACCGGGCGCTTACCTTGCAGGACGAGTTTGCTAAAATGGGGCTTACTATTGATTTGGAAGATGATTGGATGATTATTCATGGAGGAGTGCCGTTGAAAGGAGCAAATGTACATTCACATCACGATCATCGTATCGCAATGGCTTGTGCTGTTGCAGCTTTGAAAGCAGAAGGCGAAACCGTAATAGAAGAAGCGGATGCGATTAATAAATCCTATCCAGATTTTTATAATGATTTAAGAAAGCTTGGAGCTGTAATAAAAGATAAGTTTTTAGTGTAGTAACTTCACGGGACTATTTTTTTGCTGGTAGTTATGATTTATCCGGCAAAAACAAAAAGATAAGATATGAATTCATTCGGCCGATTATTTGGGGTACATATTTTTGGAGAATCACATGGAGAATCAGTCGGTATAGTTATTGATGGCTGTCCCGCAGGTATATCGCTGACGGCCGATGATTTATTACCCGATTTAGAAAGACGAAAAGGAGGAAAGCAAAAGGGGACTACTCCCCGGCAGGAAGCAGATTTTCCCTTTTTCAAGAGCGGCGTTTTTAATAATAAAACAACAGGAGCTCCTATTACTATTTTTTTTGAAAACAATAATACAAGAAGCGAAGACTATCAAAAACAACGCAGCTTTCCACGTCCAGGCCATGCGGATTGGGTAGCACACCAAAAATATGGAGGCTATGAAGATTACAGAGGAGGCGGTCATTTTAGTGCCAGGCTCACGACAGGCTTAGTAGCTGCGGGTGCTATTGCAAAAAAAATAATGACAGGGGTGACGATTCAGGCGGCTGTAACAGAAATAGGAGGCGTAACTGATTTAGAACAGGGATTGCAAAGAGCTATTGATGCCAAAGATTCCGTAGGAGGAATTGTTTCCTGTACAGTGAATGGGTTGCCGATAGGTTTGGGAGAACCTTTTTTTGACTCTGTAGAATCACAATTAGCGCATATATTGTTTTCGATACCTGCGGTAAAAGGGGTAGAGTTTGGTGCTGGCTTTGCTGCTGCAAAAATGTTTGGCTTACAGCACAATGATGCAATCGAAAATAATGAAGGAAAAACAGTGACCAATCATGCTGGAGGAATAGTAGGCGGTATCAGTAATGGTAATGAACTGGTTTTTCGATTGGCTATAAAGCCTACGGCTTCTACTCCCAAACAACAACACAGTTTAAACTGGGATACAGGAGTAATGGAAGATTTTTCTATCAAAGGTCGCCATGATTTATGTGTAGCTTTGAGAGCGCCGGTTATCGTAGAAGCGGCAACAGCGGTTGCTTTAGTAGATTTGTACCTGCTCGAACAAAAAGCTCGCAGGGTTGTTTAATCACTTTAGCCATTTTTTAAACTTTACTATGCCATTAATATACCATATAACGAACGCTACTGCCTGGCAGGAGGCACAACAAAAAGGTTTTTTTGAAACACCTTCCTTAAAAGATGAAGGATTTATACATTGTAGCGAAGAACATCAGGTAGCGGGTGTAGTAGAAAAATTTTATGCGGAGCAGTCTAATCTGGTAAAACTTGTTATACAGGTAGATAAATTAGAAAGCGATTTTGTTCGCGAATGGTCTATGTCATTGCAGGATCATTTCCCTCATATTTATGGCCCACTCAATCTTACGGCCGTGGTAGATGTCGTCAACTTAAATTAATCAAATGCATCAGTACCTTGTTAACGCGTCTTTACAAATTGTTCCTATTGTAACGGATAAGTATCCTTATGAATGGGTGGATGAGGCAATTGCCATAATACAGCAAAGCGGCATCAAGCATGAAACCGGCCCTTTTGCAACGATAGTAGAAGGTACTTATGAAGAGGTGGTAGAGGTAATACATAAGGTAAATGAGTATTTGTTATCAAAGGGTTGCGCAGAGTGGATTAGTAATATTCAATTGCAAATTCGCAGTACCGGTGATATTACCGGCGACGAAAAAACGGCTAAATTCAGATAACTCTCGTTCATGATTTTAGGGGTAGCACTGTAGAAAAAAATAACATTTTGTCCTACAACGCAATACCAAAAGGATTACTTATTTTGCTGCATAGAAGGTTGTACCCTTCCTCAAAATCTGCCACCTAACCATGAGTCAAAAATATTTTTCGTACAGCTTTTTTTTAGCGACACTACTTGTTACAGGCGTATTTGTATCCTGTAATAATGGAGCGCCTGTGGAGAAAGACATAGCCGCCACACCGGAAGAGCTTGATCAAAAAATTACCACCGATCTTCAAAAACTTGTTTCCTATGCGGCCGAACAAAACGGGCATATAGGGGATTCAGTTATTCTTTTCAATACGCCTGTAGTTACTAAAGCATATGCGCAAGCGCAATTTGCCGGCATATGGAGTAGCCGCCAGCAATGGAAGCCCACGGCCGATTCTCTATTGAGCTTTATACGAGATGCAAAAATGTATGGGCTATTTCCGGAAGATTATCATTATGTATTATTGGATAGCATCACAAAGTTATTCGCTGCGGATAGTTTGGTAAAAAAGGAAAAAAGAGATGCGGCATTGTGGACAAAAGCCGATATAGCATTTACCGACGCCTTTTTTCATATAGTCAAAGATATAAAGCTTGGTAGGCTGGAGCGAGATAGTACCACCTTACGAAAAGACTCGCTGATAACGGAAGACGAATACCTGCAACAATTGAATTCGTTGAAAACAGGTAAGCCTCTTTCAACGCTGGTAGCTACTCTAGAGCCCAAGCATACCCGTTACCATGAATTGAAGAGAGGTATTAAGGAATTCTTGCGAAATGCAACGGATAAAGAATTTACGAAAGTGCCATCGCCTAAATCAGATCCGGCTGCTTTCAAAGTCGCCTTACAAAAGCGTCTCCACGAAAGAGGATATATTGCCTTTGACAGTGTGGCGGCGGATTCTGTTCAACTGGCCGATGCGGTGAAGTTATTTCAAAAAGAAAGTGGTATTGCTGTGGATGGTAAAGCAGGGGAAGGTACAGTGAGGATGTTGAATATTTCGGATAGGGACAAATTTGTACGAATTGCTATTTCTTTGGATCGCTATAAATTATTACCGGAGGAAATGCCCGATCGCTATGTGTGGGTAAACCTGCCGTCTTATTATCTCGAATTGCAACAAGAGGACTCTATATTGCTCCGTTCCCGCATTGTTTGCGGAAAAGCGATTACCCGTACTCCTATATTGACAAGCTCTATATCGGAGTTAGTTACTTATCCGCAATGGACAATTCCTACCAGTATTATCGTAAAAGAAATTTTGCCTGCGGTAAAAAGAAATCCGGAATACCTGATAAAAAAAGGATATAACCTGATTGATAGCAAGGGCGAGGTAGTAGACCCCTACTCTGTAGACTGGTCTAAATATTCAAAAGGCATACCTTACCGGGTGGTGCAGGGTAGTGGCGATGATAATGCCTTAGGCATCTTAAAGTTTAATTTTCCCAACAAATATGCGGTGTACCTCCACGATACCAATCAGCGGTACTTATTCGGCCAGCCCACACGCTCCTTAAGCCATGGCTGTGTACGGGTGCAGGAATGGGAAAAACTAACCTATTACATCATTCGATACGATAATAAGGAGCGATATATAGATAAAACCTCACCTACGGAGGATTCTGTAAAAACCTGGCTGGTGCGTAAAGAGAAGCACCATGTTCCTGTGAAGAAACGACTTCCCTTGTACATTCGCTATTTTACCAGCGAAGGGAAAGATGGTAAAATAGCATTCTACGATGATATTTATGGGGAGGATAAGTTTTTGCAAGAAAAATATTTTGCTGGAAAATAGTAGGAATGGGTGCATTTAACAAGGAGATATACTGCCAAAATTATTTCCAGATATTCAATATTGAACCTATTTTTGCCCGTCTTTATAACCAAACTATCTCTTTATGAAGAAGATAATATGTCTTTTACTAATAAGTTGCTTTTTATTGAAAACAGGATATGGCCAAAGTGATGAAATTAGGCCGGCAGCTATCGGTATCAGCTTTATATTTAATGACTTTTCTACGGCCAGCAAGATTCGTTCTACCTCATTAAGCTCTGTATTGGCAAACGGCTCTTGGTCAAAATTCGGGCAAATGTCGCCGGGTATTGGCATATCTTATTTTAAAGGATTAAGCAAGCACATGGACTTTGCAGGTAATCTGGCAGGTTCTTTTGTAACTTATCCGGTAAATGGTAACAGCTCTTCCAGCGAAAAGGGATTATTGGAAGTAGACGCTGCGGCCAATTTTAAATTGGTTTCTGAAAGATTTTGGGTGCAGCCGTATGCTATCTTAGGTGCTGGTGCACAGCTATACGGTAAAAGCTTTGGTGCATATATACCTACAGGCGTTGGCTTGAAATTGAATATTCTTGACGAAACACATCTTTTTACGACAGCTCAATATCGTATACCTGTAACCACTGCCACGTCAGCTTACCGGTTTTTATACCAGATAGGAGTAGCGGGCCGTGTTGGTAAAATAAAAGAACCTGAGCTGAAGCCTCTGCCTCCAGCTCCTCCTGTAGATACAGATAAAGATGGCATTATTGATAGCCTTGATAAATGTCCTAATGTTCCTGGCTTGGCCAAGTATGATGGCTGTCCTATTCCTGATACGGATAAAGATGGCATCAATGACGAAGAAGATAAATGCCCTGAAGTAGCCGGTTTGGCTCGTTATGGTGGTTGCCCTATTCCTGATACGGATAAAGATGGCATCAATGATGAAGAAGATAAAT
>CAZPPM010000014.1:0-39570 GCA_964588445.1 uncultured Citrobacter sp. | reverse complement strand
ATATCAGTAAATATTTATTGAAAAACAATAAATAATAAAAATAATTCGATAATTTTTGTAATTACTTGCATTACAACCTATTGTTTGGGGAACAGGGGCAATAGCATTGAGCATTGGTCTCAAACTATTCTCAAAACCATTTTCTTGTTTTACCGGATAGCTTCTCGTAAGTATAAAAGGGAAGATTGTATTGCAGGGTAAACTGGTGTTTTCCTATTCTGGAAACAGCATAATTATTTGTAGAAAAAGCATACCCATAGCTGGCGTATAAATAGCTAACACCTATGCCCATGTTGGGGGTTATTAGTAAATCACTATGCTGTTGTTTATCCCGCATGTAAGCCAGTTCGATTCCAAATAAAAATCCATTTCCAAACAAGTGTGCTCCTGTTTTTATACCCGTTACAGGATTCTGGCGGCTACTAAAATCCGGAAAATAAGTAGCCGAAAGGAAATAATCATACCCTCCAATTCCATGTCCCGTTCCTTGTAATTCACTTCGATTCAGCCCTGCTTCCAGGAAGTAACTCCTGTGTATACCAGTTGCAAAGCGAAAACCCCAACTCTTCTCATGAAAATTAAGTTTCAACGATTTGTGTGTTGAATCAGCAAATGGGTGCAACTGAGCAAAAATGCTATTTGCAAATAGCAATGCGAAAGCTAGTAGTTGTGGTTTCATATGCATTTAGGCATGGCAGGTTTTTACTACAATGCCCATAGAAAGCACTATACGTTTGGGAGTAACAAAAAGTACTATCAATTTGTTAAAAGGAACGTTGTAAGTATTACAATAGCCTTGGCATACCTTACTGTTTCTTGTCTTTATAGTTTTTTTCTGCTTCCTGTGCTTTCTCAAAGTCCAGTACTACCCCATTGATACAGTAGCGTAAACCAGTAGGGGGAGGGCCATCTTCAAATACATGTCCCAAATGACTTTTACAGCGGCCACATTGTACTTCCGTACGTACCATGCCATGTGAGTTGTCCGGTGTATAGATAATGCTACTTTTACTTATGGGCTCATAAAAGCTGGGCCAACCGCAACCACTTTCAAATTTGGTATCGCTCTTAAATAAAGCATTGCCACAGGCAGCACAATAATACGTTCCTTTATCAGTAAGTGTTTCGTAAGGGCTTGTCCAAGGGCGCTCTGTTCCTTTTTGTCGCGCTATATAATACACATCCTTCGACAAAATATTTTTCCATTCCTCTTCACTCAGGTTTATTTTGCTCGTATCGGTTCTAGAATAAACCGAATTTTTTTTATCTGTGCTGTCCATAATTACTTTTTTTTCTTTTGCAGTATCGGATTGAGAATAGCTGCATTGCTGTAATAAAGTTGATGTCACCATTAGCAATAAAATTCTGCTTTTTTTCATACGTATAATTCATAACAAATTTACAACCACGATGGTTGTAATACTCGTTTTGAACAAGCAAAAACCGGCAGCTAGTTTGTTCCATGTAGCCCATGCCAAGTGCTACAGTTATTTGGGCGAAGAAGGCATATTTTAGCTCTCATACATTATATTTGTTTCTCACCAGGAATAAATATTTTAAGGCTTATGTTTAATTTGATTTTATTTGGTCCTCCAGGTAGTGGTAAGGGTACACAATCAGCCAATATTGTAGAGAAATACGGGCTGGTTCATTTGTCAACGGGGGATTTGTTACGCCGTGAAAGAAAGCTAAAAACACCTTTGGGTATTGAAGCTCAGCAATTTATAGATAAAGGGCAATTGGTACCTGATGAAGTAGTTATTGGAATGATTAGCGACGAGTTGGATAATAATGCCGGGGCAAAGGGGTTTTTATTTGATGGTTTTCCTCGCACCGTAGCCCAAGCCAAGGCACTGGACGAGCTACTTAAAGGCAAAGAAACCTCTATTGCTTCTGTACTTTTTTTGGAGGTAAATGAGGAGGAATTGATTGCAAGACTGGTACAAAGAGGAAAAACCTCGGGCAGAAGTGATGATGCAGACGAGAGCATCCAGCGAAAAAGGCAGGAAGTATATAAAAGTGAAACCCTTCCGGTAGCTGCTTATTATGACGCAGAAAAGAAAGTAGTAAAAGTAGATGGTATGGGAGAAATTACCGCCGTATTCTCGCGTCTGGCAGAAGCTATTGAAGAAAATATCCGAGCCAGTGTAAAATAAATGGCTAGTACTATATTGTTAAATACCCCCGGTTTTGGGGGTATTTTGTTTTGCTCCTTATCACCGATATTTGTTACAAATCTTATTTTGAGGCTTGCATATGAGTTTGCAAAAAGAAAACTTTCTACGCTCTAAGCTGATTCCTTATTTACAGCAGTTGCCACCAGCTACCATTCCTTTATGGGGTAAAATGAATGTGCAACAAATGATAGAACATCTTAGCGATGCAGTACAAATTGCCAATGGACGCTTAGTAATAGAAGAGTCCTTTACTCCGGCGGAGCAATTACCAGCCATGCAGGAGTTTGTCATGAGTAACCGATCGTTCAAAAAGAATATAAAAAATCCGCTTGTTGGCGAAAATCCAGCACCTCTTCGTTATATCACCAGCCAAGCAGCCATCGCTGCTTTACATGCAGAGCTGATTTATTTCTTCGAACACTTTAGTCGCAACCCGGATCACACTACCCACAATCCTTTTTTCGGTCATCTTAATTTTGAGCAAAATGTAAGCTTACTGCATAAGCACGCATTGCATCATCTGTCGCAGTTTGGCGTTGTGCCACTGACAAGTTAAAGAGCACGTTTGTAAATAGAGTCAGCCTTAGAGAGACTTTGTAAGATGGCATCTTTCATTTTTGTTACCTTTTCATTTTCTTGCGTGAGGTATTGAATACGTTCTTTTATATCTGGGTAAATTTTTTCAACTTCAAATTGAAACTCACTCATCCATTTGTTCATGGCAAAATCAGCATAGTCCAATTTTTTCAATAAGCTATCCAGATTGGCTTTATATTCAGAAGCGGTCTGTTTAGCTTTAGCCGGCAATTTCTCTAATGAGTCTAGTAGGCGGCGTGTTTCATTCTGAGTACGGTTCAGCCGGCCCATTCTTTTCATTCCATCAATATGCCCTTCATCAATCGAATGCCAAAGACTATCAGCTATTGTTTGCTCATCGGCTACTTTCTTGGTTTCTCCTTCGGTATTGCAGGAAACAACTAAAACTGCGACACTGAAAATACTAAGTACAAAAAACTTTTTCATCCGTATATTTTTTAGTTTTTAAATTTTGTTTGATAAAACGCTTTCTTTTAGAGAAATATCTCCTTTGACAAGAATGCGTTTATGTAAAAATCATTTCGATAAATTCAAAACAATTCTTCATCAATAATTTACTGCAAAAATACAAGTATGTAGTAATCGTTGCTACTTAAATAAGATTCACTCTTTAATTCTCCTATACGCTTTATTTTTTCCGGTAATTTAGCAGCCATAACGAAAGCGCTTTTATGTATAAACTACAAAACTATATCGCAGGCAACTGGATAGAAGGCGATGGTGATGGCCAGATTTTATATCATGCCGTTACAGGCAATCCAATTGCCACTGCCACTACAGCCGGTCTCGATTTTGAAAAAGCATTACGTTTTGCAAGAGAAAAGGGGAATACGGCTTTACGCAAAATGACTTTTCATGAAAGAGGAAATATGCTCAAAGCGCTGGCAACACATTTGCGGGAGCACCTTGATTTGTTTTATCAGGTATCTTATCAAACAGGAGCAACTAAAGCCGATAGCTGGATAGATATTGAAGGAGGAATTGGTAATTTATTTGCCAATGCTTCTTTGCGTAGAAAATTTCCCGATGAGCCTTTTTGCTTAGATGGTGAAGCACACAACCTAAGTAAGAACAATACGTTTATGGGTACACATATACTGGTTCCCAAAGAAGGTGTTGCTATACATATTAATGCCTATAATTTTCCAGTATGGGGTATGTTGGAAAAAATTGCCGTCAATTTACTGGCCGGAATGCCAGCGGTGGTAAAACCTGCTACCGTTACTTCCTATCTGACAGAAACTGTTGTTAAAAAAATTATCTCTTCCGGTATTTTGCCTGAAGGCGCACTGCAATTACTATGTGGGAGTGCCGGCGATTTGCTTAGTTATGTTACTTCGCAAGATGTGGTTACGTTTACCGGCTCCGCCTCCACAGGGCTTTCATTAAAAACACATCCCGCCATAGTGCGTGAAGGTGTTCCTTTTACCATGGAGGCCGATTCCCTCAACTGTATAGTTTTGGGTGAAGATGTAACACCAGATATGCCCGAATGGGATATTTTTATTAAAGAAGTAAGAAAAGAAATCACTGTAAAAGCGGGGCAAAAATGTACAGCCGTGCGGCGCATTTTTGTTCCTCAAAACAAGTTGGAAGCCGTGGCAACATATTTAAGTAAAGCATTGGCGCAAACCACCATTGGCAATCCCCTGAATGATAAAGTACGTATGGGATCGCTTGCCGGGCAACAACAGAAAAAAGAAGTAAAAGAGCAGGTGCAGAAATTGCTGGCAGGTGCGCAATTAATATATGGCTCGCTGGATAGTGTAGAGCTGATTGATGCAGACGCTACCGCAGGAGCTTTTTTATCTCCACTTCTTTTATTAAATGAAAATCCTTTTAGCTCTCCAGTGGTACATACCACGGAAGCTTTTGGTCCGGTAAGTACGCTTATGCCATATACTACTATGGAAGAAGCTATTGAGCTGAGTAAAAAAGGAAAGGGAAGCTTATGTACTTCCATCGTTACAGCTAATGATAAAATTGCCAAACAATATGTGCTGGGTGCGGCTACACATCATGGAAGAATCTTAGTACTCAATAAGGATTGTGCAAAAGAATCAACAGGTCATGGATCGCCTTTGCCCTTACTGGTACACGGTGGTCCGGGGCGAGCAGGTGGTGGTGAAGAAATGGGCGGCATAAGAGGTGTAAAACATTATTTGCAGCGCACGGCTTTGCAGGGATCGCCTACTACCATTACAGCTATTACAAATGTTTACCAACCCCATGCAAAAGGAAAAGACCCGGGAAAGCATCCTTTTAAAAAATATTATGAAGAGCTGGAAACAGGTGATCAATTGATTACTGAAAAGCGACTGATTACCTCCGAAGATATTGATCGCTTTGCCGATTTAAGTGGCGATCATTTTTATGCCCATATTAAAACAACTGATTTTAGAGATACCATGTTTGACCAGCAAGTGGCACATGGCTATTTTATTATGAGCGCCGCTGCAGGACTTTTTGTAGACAGCTATGAGAAAAATCCTGTACTACTTAATTATGGAATAGATGAACTTCGCTTTACCAAGCCCGTATATCCTGGAGCAGAAATTTATATACGCTTTACCTGCAAAGAAAAAATAACACAGGATAAAAAGGAGCCAACAGATATTGCCAAAGGAATTGTGAAATGGTGGGTGGAAATATTGGATGAAACAGACGAGCCCATTGTTGGTGTAGCTACTATATTAACCATGGTAAGAAGAAAAGAAAATTAAGAAACAACTTATGAAAATTGCAATCATTGGCGGTAATGGCCAGCTAGGTACCGATTTAACGGAAGTATTATCGAAAGAAAATGAGGTAATACCTCTATCGCACGCCGATATAGAAATTACGGATAGCAACAGTATAAAAAATGTATTGGAAAGTCTCCGGCCAGATATGTTAATCAACACGGCCGCTTATCACGTAGTGCCGGAGGCAGAAAAATTTCCAGAAAAAGCATTTTTAGTAAATAGTGCGGCTACTCTTTATTTAGCAAGAGCCTGCCAGGATGCGGGCATTCGATTGCTGCATTACAGCACGGATTATGTTTTTGACGGAGAAAAAAAATCTCCTTATATAGAAACCGATACACCCAATCCACTCAATGTGTATGCGAATACCAAGCTTTCCGGAGAATATTTTGCTTTAAATAACTGTGATAAGGCTTATGTAGTAAGAGTGTCCGGAATTTATGGCAAAGTACCGAGTAGGGTAAAGGGAGGCAATTTTGTATCCACTATCATAAAACTTGCTAATGAAAAGCCTGAAGTAAGAGTGGTGAATGATGAGATTCTGACACCCACTCCCACAAAAGAAATTGCAATTGCAACAAACGAACTTATTCAAAAAGATGCATTTGGTCTTTATCATATGAGTTGTGCCGGAGAAGTTTCCTGGTACGAATTTGCCAAAACAATATGGGACACATTAAAATTGCAAACACCCTTACATAAGGCAAGTATAAATGATTTTCCACTCGTGGTTAAGCGGCCATTCTATTCTGTTTTGGATAACAAAAAATTAATAGCAAGCGGGGTTATCGCTTTACCTGATTGGAAAAACGGATTACAGCAGTTTTTAATCGACAACTACTTATAATTGTAGTTAAAAAATGTAACCCCTTTTTATTTAACGAATAGTAGTATCCTTTTTGTGAACCTTACACTTAAAAATTATTACCATGGAAGAAGCTTATGTAAAATCGGAAACAAGACAAAATATTACCACTATTGAATTTTTTCATCCGCAAAGCAACTCTCTTCCCGCAAGAATTCTTGAAGAATTGGCACAGGCTATTCATGGTGCAGGAAACGATACAGAAACAAAAGTTATCATACTACGTTCTGCCGGAGAAAAAGCTTTTTGTGCAGGCGCTTCTTTTGATGAATTGACGGCCATAAAAACGCCGGCCGAAGGACTTCAGTTTTTTAGTGGATTTGCTCATGTGATTAATGCTATGCGCAACTGCCCTAAATTTATTATTGGCCGCATACAAGGCAAATGCGTGGGCGGCGGTGTAGGCTTAGCCGCTGCCGTTGATTACGCTATTGCTGTAGAACCAGTAGAAGTAAAGCTAAGCGAACTTGCCATCGGCATCGGCCCTTTTGTAGTGGGGCCGGCAGTGGAAAGAAAAATAGGGTTATCCGCTTTTTCGCAACTGGCTATCGATGCGACGATGTGGCGCAATGGTGATTGGGCAAGAAGAAAAGGTTTGTTTGCAGAATTACATGCTACAGTAGAAGGCATGGACGAATCGATACAACGAATAGCCAACACTCTTTCTCATAGTAGCATAGAAGCCATGAAGGAACTAAAAAAAGTGCTATGGAAAGGAACAGAGCATTGGGATACCTTGCTTATTGAAAGAGCGGCCATCAGCGGTTCGCTTATTTTAAATGATGCCGCGAAAACCGCTATTCAACAGATTCGGAAAAAATAAAAAGTCATCAGTACTATTACCTACTGTTTACTAAATGAGCCAGCCTGTTTTAGATTTTTGTTTACTTATACCTTGTTTTAACAATCAAGAGGGATTACGACTCTCTTTGGAGACCGTTTACTATTCCACGCCACATTATCTTATTGTTATCGTTGACGATGGTAGTGATGAAATGCTAAGTACAGAAAAACTAAGTGCCGTGACCGACCATCCCTTTATTATCATACGATCAGATAAAAATGAAGGGATTACCCAAGCACTCAATAAAGGACTTGCCTGGATTTATGCTAATACAACCACCCTCTACATTGCCCGGCTTGATTGTGGCGATCGTTGTATGCACAATCGATTTGACCTACAAATAAAATTCTTAAAAGAGCATCCCGATACGGGGCTCATTGCAAGCTGGTGCCGCTTTGAATCAAGGGATAAAAAAAATGTATACACTTATACCACTCCCAGCACCCACAAACAAATTGAAAAAAAATTACATTTAAAAAATGTGTTTATACATCCTACTATTGTTTTTGAAACGGCATTAGCAAAAAAAGTGGGGGGGTATCCACCTGGTTTTGAACTGGTGGAGGACTATGCTTTTTGTTGGAAATTATTTTTATTAAAAAAAGCTCACATACTTCAAGAAGTCTTCGTTATTTGTGAGTTAACCACTACAGGTATATCACATAGAAATAGGGGTAAACAATTAAAAATGAGGTGGAAAGTTGTTAAGCATTTCGAAAAAAATGTTTATCGCAAGCTTATCGCATTTCTACGTATTACAGCTTTGTTTCTTGTTCCCAGTAGGTTAACTTTGTATCTAAAGAAAGTCTGGCACAAATAGTGCATCGTTTTTTATGCTCTGATTGTCAAATACATTCTATGCCATGTATTTATATGTGGCAAGTTTGTGGATGATATATTGTTGACTCTTTTCCAACAAAATTTATTTTGAAAAAGAGGTAGAAAAAATCAGGATAATAAACAACAGCGTCCTATGATAATAGTCCATATTGTTGAACCATTTGCTTCTGGTGTAGCTTTATTTGTAAAATCCCTCACGGAATCCATGCCCGATGATACCCATATCATCGTTCATGGTGAGCGCAAGGAAGAAATGCTTGCTAAAGAAGTTAAGCGAAAATTTCCTCAGAAAAATATACGTTTTATTAAATGGCAATCTGCTCAAAGAGCGATTGATCCTATAAAGGATTTTTTAGCTTTTGTGGAATTGCGTAAAATATTGAAACGCTTAAAAGCTAAAAATCTCGTAGATGCGGTGCATTTACATTCATCTAAAAGTGGTTTATTAGGCAGAGCCGCTTGCCGCCTTGTCGGCATTGATAATGTTTTTTACACCCCGAATGGTGCCTCTTTTCTTTCTGCTAAAAATAAATTAACGGCTTTTTTTTATCGCCAGGTTGAAAAAGTGGGTAATCGCTTGGGAGGCAAAGTTATTTGCAGCTCTTCGTCGGAGTTGGAGCAATATCTAACCCTAGGGATTGATGCGGCGTATATTAATAATGGAACAGATGTTGAAAAAGTGTTTTCTCTGCACGACAATAAGAAGTATAAAAAGTTCAGGATAGTCACCAGTGGCCGCATAGAGCATCAAAAAAACCCAGCTCTCTTTAATGAGATCGCCAGCTATTTTGTCGATATGCCTGATATCGAATTTGTATGGATAGGTGAAGGAACAGAAAGAAACCTTTTAACAGCTCCCAATATTAAAATATCAGGATGGCTGCCTACGCACAGAGTACATGAAATCATAGCCCGCTCACATGTTTATTTATCCAGTTCAAGATATGAGGGGCTTTCTTTTGCTGTATTAGAAGCTATGGCATTAAAAAAACCCATGTTACTAAGTAACTGTACCGGAAATGCAGATATTGTAAAACAAGGTATCAACGGAGATTTATTTACGACTTCTTATGATGCCATTGTAAAAATATTGCAATACCATAATAACAAAGAGATGTTGGAAGTTATGGGTGAGTACTCGAGAGAAATTTGTGAAGAAGAATTTAATACAAAAAACAATTACTCCTCTTATCGTAAGTTTTATGAACAAGAGAGTAATACTATACCTGCTAATCAGCCAAAGTGGGGATTTAACTAAAATCATAAATCACTACCATGAGAAATGATGCTATAATCACTACAGAAATACAAAAGGCTACAGACGACAGCAGGGCTTTGTCACACGCCTTAAATAGCATTAATGACAAACTAGACAGAGAAATTGGAGGCAAACAAAAGCTGATTGAAGAGTTTATTGGAAAAATAGCACAATTAGAGCATTCATTGGAGCAAAAAAACAGTACCATTGCAGAAAAAGAAGAACAGTTGAAAGACTGTTTAAAACAGGGTGAAGGAAATAAGCAGCTTATTAATAAATTGCTAGGCGATATCGAACGGTTAAATCAGGATATCGAATGGTATAAGAGGACGTATGAGAAGAGAAGCTTTTGGGGGACTATGAAAGAGAAACTGTTTATCACCAATAAAAAATAAATCTCACCCTATCTAATACTTGCTTGAACATAGACTAAACCATCCAATAAAACCTCAATGAATTTTACAGGTGAGCGCTTTATTCCAGAAGAAGAATCTATTAATGAATTAAGTGTAGAACATTTACATCGCTATCACACCATATTGCCTATTGTAAAAGGAAAAAATGTTTTAGATATTGCCTGCGGAGAAGGGTACGGAACAGCAATCATTGCAGGTCAAGCTTTAGCTGTTACTGGTATAGATGTTGACGAAGAATGCATTACTCATGCAAGCTCAAAATATAATAAACATACGTTTCCTCATATTGATTTTATAAAAGGTTTGGCAGAAAATATTCCTTGTAAGGATAATATTTTTGACATCGTAGTTTCTTTTGAAACAATTGAACATCTGTCGGAAGCAGATCAACATATTTTTCTCCTTGAAATAAAACGGGTTTTAAAAAAAGATGGCATTTTAATAATGTCTACTCCCGATAAGGCCAATTATTCAGACAGATATGAACACCATAATCCTTTCCATCTACATGAACTAACCAGAACAGAGTTTAGCAGTTTATTATCTAAAAGTTTCAAGTCTTTGCAGTTTTTTGAACAAGGTTTTGAAATTGTTAGTATCGTTTCTAATGACAATATTTCAAAAGTTACCACCACTCCTCTAATAAGCTGGGTGCAAACAAAAAAATCAATCCAACGAAAATATTTAATTGGCTTGGCCTCCGATACTGATATTACACTGAACAATATTTCCTCCATAGTATTAGATTCAGGCAAAAGCTATTTTAAACAAATAGATAGGATACTTGATCTTCAGCAAGAAGTTGAGGGCTTAGGCAAATGGGGGCAGTCATTAGACAAAATAAGAGAGAAAAATGAGTCAACAATAGAAGCTCTTACTAATAGGATTGCGTTTATGAACCCAATAAATCTAAGCTTGAAGGAGCTTGTTGCTGAACTTAAAAATATCATACACAATCAGGTTCTCCAGCAAACTCAGCTAATTGAATTTCTCGTAAATGAAAATAAAGCACAACAAGAAGGTTTAGCAAAAAGAAGTGAGCAGTTGTCAGAACTACATAGCACCAAAAGCAAGTTGGAAGAAACAGCCAATACTGCAAAAAATTATTTAAATGAAATTACAGAATTAAAAAATATAATAAGAAACCAAGAAGATGCTTACCAGTTTCTTTCTTCAGAAAAAGATAAAAAAGATGCTGAATTAAAGGAAAAACAGCAGGTAATTAGTGCCTTAAATTTCACTACTCATTTTTTAAAAAAACAGCTTCTTGAAGAAAAAGATAAAAAAGATGCTGAATTAAAGGAAAAACAGGATATAATAAATGACCTTACTTTTAATTATAATCTTACTAAGCAACAGCTTTCAGACATTAACAATCAGCTGATAACGATTTATCATTCTGACGGATGGAAATGGCTAAAAAAGTATTATAACTTAAAAGGAAGGGTTCTAAATGAAAACTCTACGCACTATAAAGTTTTAAGAAAATCCATAAATTTTCTTCGCGGAAGAAAAGTTTATGCTGCCGAAAACAATTACAAAACTTTTGAACAAATAAAAGAAAAGAAAAAAACGATAAGAAAAAATGATATCGAGCCTTTGACTTTTCCTTTATTTGAACACCCAAGTGTATCAATAATAATTCCAGTATATAATGCTTGGAGTGTTAATGTAAAATGTCTTCAGGCTATACATCAGAATAGTGCTGATGTAGCTTATGAACTAATCCTTGCAGATGACGCTTCCTCTGATGAAACAAAAAATTGTACTAATTGGTTTAAGAACATTGTTCATGTCAGAAATGAAGAAAACAAAGGATTTCTTTTAAACTGTAATCATGCTGCAGACTTTGCAAAGGGAAAATATATTGTTTTCCTGAACAATGATACCGAAGTAAAATCCGGGTGGTTATCATCTTTGGTTGTGTTGATGGAGAGAGACAATCAAATTGGTTTGGCCGGATCAAAACTGATTTATCCAGACGGTCTCTTACAGGAAGCTGGTGGAATCATTTGGAAAGATGCGTCTGGTTGGAATTACGGGAATCGCCAAACCCCGGATGCACCTGAATATAATTATGTGAAAGAAGTAGATTATATTTCTGGAGCTTCTATTATGATTAGATCCGAACTGTGGAAACAACTTGGCGGTTTTGACACCCGATACAGCCCTGCTTATTGTGAAGATTCAGATCTTGCCTTTTCTGTAAGAGAAAAGGGATACAAAGTTGTATATCAACCGCTCTCGGAAGTCATACATTATGAAGGATACTCGCACGGTTCCGATTCGCAAGAAAGTCAAATCAGCTCTGTAAAAGAGTATCAAGCTATTAATAACAAACAATTTTATGAAAAATGGAAAAGTGTATTGAGCTCTTCCTTTGCGAATGGAGAGGATGTATTCCATGCAAGAGATCGCACGCAAGGAAAAAAGACACTTTTAATGGTAGATCACTATGTTCCACAATTTGATAAAGATGCTGGTTCAAAAACTACTTTTCAGTATTTGCAGCTTTTCGTTAAAATGGGCTTTAATGTAAAATTTATTGGAGAAAATTTCTACAAACACGAGCCTTACACAAGTATATTGCAACAATTAGGCATCGAAGTATTATATGGCGCTTTTTATGCAAACAACTGGGAGAACTGGTTTAAAGACAATGCCAATTACATTGATTACATATATCTCAACAGGCCGCACATATCCATTAACTATATTGATTTTTTTAAAGAAAACTCGAATGCTACAATCCTTTATTACGGACACGATCTACATTTTTTACGAGAACAAAAAAGGCATGAACTTACAAAAAATGATTCATTGCTAGATGAAATAAAAAAGTGGAAAAAAATAGAAACATATCTTTTTGAAAAAAGCGATGTTATACTAACTCCAAGCATCGAAGAAGAAAAAATTATTAAGAGTTTAAATAGCATCTATAATGTACAATTAATGCAGCCGTATATATATGATTCTGTAAGCGATCCAATTACTGACTTTGAAACAAGAGAGAATATATTATTTGTAGGAGGGTTTAATCACTTACCTAATGTAGATGCTATATTATGGTTTCTAAAAGAAGTGTGGCCTACAATTACAAATGCCATATCCGGTATTAAGTTTATTGTTGCCGGTTCAAATCCTCCAAACGAAATTATTGAACTAGCCTCAGATGATATAATCATAAAGGGATATATATCTGAGTATGAACTTGAGCAGTTGTATAAATCATGTAAACTGGCAGTTATTCCCTTGCGATTTGGTGCCGGAGTAAAAGGTAAAACTGTTGAGGCTATGCGGCATGGCTTGCCTTTAGTAAGTACAAGTTTTGGTGTAGAAGGACTGCCTGGTAACTATAGTTTTGTAACCGTTGCAGATAATGCAAAAGATTTTTCTACTAAAGTTATTTTACTATATAACACCTACAGCTTAAGCGAAGTAAGTAAATTAGAGATTGAGTACATTCGAGAACATTTCTCAGAAGAGAATGCAATAAAGATGATAGAGGGCTTTATTAAATAAAAATACAAAATTAGGAATGGTAAAAAAATGTCCGGTTTGCAGTAATGGGGCATCTTTTTTTATACAAAAAGAGCAATTCACTTATTATAACTGTGACAGTTTTAACTTGTTGTTCGTTGACTCTAACGTCCTTAATAAGATTGATCAAGGAATTAGTCTGGTCAAATATTCTGACGATTACTGGCAATCAGAATCACATGCAGTAAAAGAAAGGTTTTGGGGCTTTTTTCGCCGAATATAAGCCCAATCACTTATTTGACAAATCAATAACCGAAAGAATCTGGCTGGCGTTGGAACATAATATAAGAACATTAAAGGATGACAAGACAGGATCTGCCATGTACATCTTAGGATTAGAGTCAGCAAGAGCATATATTTAATACAAAGCTCTGCCAGTACAAGTGGAATTTATAAGGCTTAAAGAATAAACAATCGATTCTCTTTTCATAAAAAGAATTTAATAAGCTAAAAAATGTATATAACCCGCATTGAATCATTTGAACGTTACAAAGAATTTCAGCATGAGTTTGGCTCTATCTTCTTAGAAAATCAAAAAATCGAAGACAGTTTATCTCAGTTTGATGGCTCAACGGGTAAGGTAAATGGAATTTCGTATCCCGCAGGAAAGGTTGTTGATTTTTTAATAGATTATCAATATAGTGATGGGAAAAGTATTAACTGGCGGGAACGATTGATCTGTCCTATCACTGGTTTAAACAATAGATTAAGAGCGTCTATCCATCTTTCTGAATTTGAATTGGGACTAAAACCATATCACTCCATTTATATTTCCGAACAATTAACGCCATTATATTCATTCCTGCAAAAGAAGTTTCCTCTGCTTGTCGGGAGCGAATATCTTGGAGAAAATATAGAAGGAGGATATATTAACAAAAAGAATATTCGTCATGAAGATTTAACAGCACTTTCCTTCAATGAAAATGAATTTGATTTTGTTTTTAGCTATGAGACATTAGAACATATTCCCGATTTCAAGAAAGCCTTTGCAGAAACCTATCGGGTGTTGAAAAAGGGGGGGTATTTATTTTGGTCAGTTCCGTTTGTGTCTGGCTGTTATAATAACATCATTAGAGCTACTATAAACGACTCGGGTGAAATCATACATCATTTTCCTCCTGAATACCATGGAGATCCAGTTCAAAAAAATGGAATTCTTTGCTTTACACACTTTGGATGGGCCATGTTAGATGATGTCAGAAACATAGGCTTTGAAAATGCCTATGCAATTATTTATTGGTCAAAAGAATTTGCTTATTTAGGCGGAGAGCAGATTTTGTTTTGTGCAAAAAAATAAACCAATAAACTATAAAAAATATAAGTTAAATGTACAAGTCAAAAATTGCTGTTACAATTCCTTCCTATCGAGTAAAAAAACATATCCTCGGAGTTATTGACACCATTGGACCCGAAGTTGATAATATATATATAATTGATGATTGCTGCCCTGAAGGAACTGGGGATTTTGTTAAAGAAAACTGTAGAGATGAGAGAGTTAAAATCATCCATAACCCTAAAAATCTAGGTGTAGGCGGAGCCGTTATACAAGGTTATAAAGAAGCTCTAAGAGATGGAGCTGAGATTATTATTAAAATTGATGGCGATGGTCAAATGAATCCATCTATTATACCCAAATTTATTGAACCCATTCTAAAAGAGCAGGCAGATTATACTAAAGGAAACAGATTCTATGATATGACCTACATTATGAGAATGCCATTTTTTAGATTACTAGGAAATCTTGTTCTCTCTTTTATGTCAAAAGCCTCAACAGGGTATTGGGGAGTATTCGATCCTACCAATGGCTACACTGCTATTCATAGCAAAATTCTCTCCAAAGTACCACTACATAAAATTAGCAATCGCTACTTTTTTGAAACAGATATGCTTTTCAGATTGAATACGATTAGAGCAAAAATAATTGATATCCCTATGGACGCTGTTTACGGCGACGAAAAAAGCAATTTAAAAATACATAAAGTTTTTTTTGAGTTTTTATTTAAGCATTTCAAAAATTTTTGGAAAAGAATTTTCTACAATTATTTTTTACGAGACTTCTCAATCGCCTCTTTGGAATTGGTGCTGGGGATAGCTAGTTTTCTATTTGGGCTGTCCTTTGGTATATATAATTGGGTAATATATGCACAGCAAAGTGCCCCCACACCCACGGGGACTATTATGCTAGCGGTTTTACCCATAATTATTGGCATACAGCTTTTATTAGGTTTCATTTCCTTTGATATTTCAAACACCCCTAATCAAACGCAACATAATCTATTCTGAATTATCTATCATGAGAGCTCCTTTTCTTTTTTTACTATTACTAGCAAGTCTTTGGGTTTGGAGTACTGATCTAATAGATATACTATTCTATTTTCTCAATATTACTCATACAGAAACCTTACAAAATATTGTCGCACTACTTCCATTCCTTTTGATTTGCTTCTTGTTCTATTTGTTATTAAAAAAATACTATCGAGATGTAGATTTTATTACTCTCTCATCATCTTCAGGTAAGGAATTGATTCAACTTGTTTTATTCTTCACTCCAATTCTATTTCTCAATTATGAAAGAATTATGTTTCCTGACGTTGATTATGATACTGGTGCTTACCATCTGTTTTTACACAATCTTGATAGAATAGAAAACAAAAACAATTTTAATCTGATAGGCAGCTCTGGGGGAGGAACATATTTTTTTACATTATCCTATAAAATATTTGGCCTAGTAAAAAGTCTTGTTGGCTTTAGAATAGCGACCTTGCTTAATACATTTATCCTTTTCCTAATCTATTTATCAGTTTATGATTTTATAAAGAAAGGTATTCGAGAATTTCAAAAATGGGAGAATCCACCTACACTATCTTTAGCTTTATCTTCTCTGTTTGTTATTTTTTCCTTCAACGCTTTGTTTAATTTAAATTCCTACAAGGTAGATGCTATAGGAGTTCCTTTACTATTAGAAATGTTACATATAGCTTTTTTCTATAGACTAACTGTTACAAATAAAAAATATATTGTTCCGTTATTTTTCCTATTTGCTTCCATTGCAATTGCATATAAACTAATTTTCTTACCCTATACTTTACTTCTTACCGGCATATTCTTGTATAAGAATTGGGAGTTGTTTAAAAAAAATTTCTATCTAATTGCTTGGGGATTTGCAGCTGTAGTATTTTCTCTACCATATATGTTATACAACTATGCAGAAACACAGAATCCAATTTTCCCTTTTTACAACAAGATATTTCAATCCTCTTTATATAGCTTAAAAAATTTTAAAGATGAACGATGGGGCCCTAGATCTTTAATCGAATTTTTTGGCTATGCCATTGTTTGCTTCAAGGATAAAATAAGAAATAATGAATGGCATATATTTAGCTATCGCCTGTTAGCCGAATATTTTATTATTGCAGGCCTTCTCTTTGCCGTAGTATTCAAAAAAATAAGAACTAAAATTGGAGTACCTAGCTCTTTAATCTCTCTGTCACTATTAGCTATTATTTGCAATTATTTTTTAATTGCTACTACAGGATACTACAGATACGGCGTTTTTATCGAAGTTCTCTTCGGCCTTATTTTAATATTTTGCCTATTTTTCTTTTATCACAAAAAACATACCCTTGCTTTCGCATTGTTATTTTGTTTTTGTGTCAAACAAGTATCCACTGTACTTACGGATATATATATTAACAAGAACAACATTTCCTGGTATTACTATGATCAAATGAAAGAAAATAAAGATTCTTACAAAAGAGAAACAGGACTACTATTCAAAGATTTTGCTAAAAATGAAATAAAGCTTGATAGCTCCTTACAAATACAAGCATTCCTCAGTTCAGAGCTCAATGGCTATGCAAAAGTTTTGGCCCCCGAAATTCCAATCTACAATCTATACACTATGCCTACAAGAAAAACCGAAGTAGAGGCATTTGCTAATAGGGTTGTTTATCCGCTTTCTCGGCAAAAAGGATTGTACACAATTGCAACCAAAGAAAGCATAATGGATAAAATACAACAGCTTAACGAAAATAGATTTATAGTTGATTCAATTGTTGATATTTACCCTAATTTTCGACCCTATAATGATCCGGTTTTTCTTTTACGAGCTGTTTTTGTAAATGATAGTGCAACAATTAATAATTCACTTAACATGTTGCGAAACGACTCAAGTGGCATATCAGATAATTTTAAGTATGTTGCTCACAATTCATTCGTTGCATTTATAATTCAAGATCCGTATACTTATACATGGCAATCTTCTGTTGATAGTTTTTCTTATTACGTAAATGATATGCACATCAGTGGTAAAAAATCGAAAAAAATTAATCGATTTCTCATTGATAATGAATTACATTTTAAAAATGAAAAAGAGTTACACTATTATATAATAATACAAAACATCCATTTACCAATGAGAAAAGAGTCCGAGTAAACCTCCTTAATAATGAATACACGCATTTCTGTTTTCTTTCACAATTATTACGGTTTTGATACAGATTGGTTTGCTTTTTTTAAAGCTAATCTACCTTCTGAAAATTTTTCAATTTTCTATAATTGCGTAATTGATTCTTTTTATAGAAAAAATATAGAAATTGATACAACCTTACTAACAAAAAATCTTTATATCCGCCTTTCTCCAAATAAAGGAAAAGATCTTGGTGGCAAGCTTGTCTTAATGGATTCTTTCTTAAAAATGGCCGTAAGTAGTAAATATCTATTACTTATGCATGATAAAAACAGCCTTTACCATGCAAACAAAGAGAAATGGACGAAACAATTATTTAAAATTGCGACAAAAGACTATACTTCTAAAGCAATAGAATTATTTAACAAAGATGATTCGATTGGAATTGTTGCTATAAAAGACTCTATTAAAAATGGATATGATAATATTGATAAAAAATATACTAATAAGGAGGTTGTCGAAATTTTAAAAGTTGACTATGGAATCATCATCGAGCACCCACAGTATGTAGCAGGTACAATGTTTTGGGTACGAGCCTCCATTTATCAAGATTTTTTTTCAAAAAATCATCCGTTAGACATAAGAAAAAAGCTTGAAAAAGGAAATGTAATGGATCATGAAAAGCTTACAACTACTCATCTTTGGGAAAGGATTATGAGCTGGATTGTAACTTCTTCCGGATATAAAATTGTTGGTATTTAATGCTGCTTACTATTTTCTATATAATAAACGGCGTGCCGATTAATTCTACTTTGATTAAGTCGAAAAGAGGAAACGTATTTGTTCTAAAGATAACAGAGCATCATTGTAATGAATTACTTTTGCTTTATAACCGGGCAGACACCCTTTCCCCTTTTTGTTTTTCTATCAATCCTGCACAGCCTTATAGTATTGAGTTTTTAAACTTGCTAGAGTCATTTTTTTATTTGCCATTCTACTATACAGAAAATGGAAAGCCAGTTGTCTTTTCGGAAAAAGATATTTACAATGATCAAATGAACGATTCAATTCAGTCGCTACTTAAAGAAAACACTTTCTCTCTAATTGATATAAAAACTCCAGAAGAAGTAAACTTTCATGAAACAACTTCTATTGAATTAGCTTATCAAAACACTATACTCAATGATGCGAATGAAGTCAACTCATTTTTTGTAGAGTTGCATAATTTAGAAGATATAGTCAATATAGATACCGCACTACACACAATGGATATTAACATTCAAAATAATAATGCGCAAATTTATCATTGGAAAATGAGAGTGAAAACATTGCAAGATAAAAATGTGACCGCTGAAACGCGGCTTTCTGCTGCCATACTAGAAATTGAAAACCTTTACACTTATCTTGACATTATTAGATCTAATTCACAAGCAAAAGAATTACAAGAATATTATAATAAAGAATATGAAATATTACCAAAATGGTATAAGAAGTTGGGACATTTGCTAAAAGTCCTAATGGGCAAACGAAACTTTAGATCATTATTTAATGACAGAGTAAAAAAATACAAAGATTGAACTACTGGCTCCTTACATCCGAATATCCACCTTTCTTTGGGGGAGGTATTAGCACCTACTGTTATCATACGGCAAAAATGCTGACTGCTCATGGACATACAGTAACTGTTTTTATCAACGATGCATCTGTTAAGGACTATCAAATTGACATACAGCCAGAATGCCGCTTAGTACGATTTAGCACATCCAGAACAAAGTCGTCTTCATTCTTAGGTCATACTACAGCTATAAGTTATGAATTTGCCTCTATAATTAACCATTTTGTAAATAGCGAAGGTGCTCCAGACATCATAGAATCGCAAGAGTACCTTGGCATTGCCTATTATCTACTGCAATATAAACGCCTACTTTATGATTGGTGTAAAGACATTCCGGTAGTAATTACAATGCATTCTCCCTCTTTTTTATACATGGAGTATAATCATGTGTCGCAATATCGGTATCCTAATTTCTGGATATGTGAAATGGAGCGCTTTTGTTTGCAAGCCGCAAATCATATTTTTTCTCCAAGTCAGTTTATGATAGAAGAGCTGGAGAAGAGATTTAAACTTTCGCACAAAAAAATCACTGTTATTCCTAATCCTTATGAAGTAGGAAAAGAAGTGGCTCTAAGCGAACAACAAGATGGAGAGATAGTTTTTTTTGGCAAGCTAACCGTACAAAAGGGAGCATTTAATCTTTTGGGCTATTTTAAAAAATTATGGGACGATGGTTTTAATAAAAGTCTGACAATAATTGGAGGACAGGACATTATTTATCAGCCTGAAGATCTCTCGATGGGAGACTGGATAAAAAAACATTACGCCATCTATATTTCACGAGGATTACTGAAGCTAGAAGGAAGAATTCCTCCAAGTGCTATAAGTGAAAGAGTTTTAAAAGCAAGTGTGGTACTTGTTCCAAGCATGAACGACAATTTTCCGTATGTTGTTTTAGAAATGATGGCGTTCGGTAAAATTGTACTCGCTTCCTTTCAGGGAGGCCAGCGAGAAGTAATCGAAGACGGTATCGATGGATTTATTTTCGATCATAAAAATCCTGAAACTTTTGCTGATAAATTATATCAAGTTCTTGCTTTAACCAAGGAGGCAAGAATACAAATAAGGGAAAAAGCTATTCATAAAGTAAGCAAAAAGTATAACTATACAACAATAGGCTACCAAAAAACAACCCAACTTGAAACTATTAAAAAAGCAAAGAATTTTTCTGAAACACTCTTTCCCTATGTAAGACCCCTACTTGCCAGCCATCAACAAAGTGAAAATAACATTGATGTAAATAAGCTATCTATTATAGTCCCGTATTATAACATGGGCAATTACATAGACGAAACAATCCAATCTATCCTTCAATCAGATTATATAGAAAAGGAAATCATTATTGTAAATGACGGTAGCACGGATGAACCTAGTATAAAGCAATTAGAAAAATATAAGGCCTATACCGAAATTACTATTATAAACACACCCAATAAAGGTTTGGGAGCGGCTCGGAATAAAGGTGCAAGTGTCGCAAAAGGCAAGTTGATTGCTTTTTTGGATGCTGACGATACAATCGAAAAAACATATTATTCTAAAGCTGTACGAGTTTTAAACCACTATACCAATATTCATTTTTGTGGTACTTGGGTACAATATTTTGATAAATCAGAACGTATTTGGCCTGCATTTTCTCCTGAACCTCCTTTAGTACTTTATCACAACATGGTCAATTCAAGTTCGTTGGTTTTTAAGAAAGAAAGTTTTTTAGCTATCGGAGGAAATGATACCGCTATGCTTTTCCAGGGATTGGAAGATTATGAGGCCGTTGTTGCGTGTTTGTCTAATGGACTGGGCGGTATAGTCTTACCGGAAGCTCTTTTTCATTATAGAATCAGGAAAAATTCCATGATTCGTAATATAAATAAAACAAAGAAATTATTGTTGCACCAGCATATCAGTGAAAAGCATAGTCAATTGTTTGCCAATCATGCTTCAGTCTTATCAAATCTGCTGAATGCAAATGGTCCTGGCATTTCTATAGACAATCCATCACTCGATTATTATCTTACAGAAAAAATGCCTTTTGGTGGAAAGCTATCTGCTCGTTTAGTGGGAATGGTTAAACAAAACAAGTTTATTCGTCCCATTGCTTACAAACTGTATCGATGGTTTAAGAGATAATTTATGTTAGTAAAAATTGTAAAAGACTGGATAAAACAATCCAACAAGCTGGAAAGAATCTGGCTGCTTGCCAAAATCGAATTTAAGTTACGATATTATGAAAATAAATTAGGGTTATTGTGGGCATTAATCAAGCCTATATCAGATATTTTTATTTTTTATATCGCCTTTCAGGTTATTCTTCAACAGGGTGTTCCCAATTTTGTTTCCTTTTTATTTATTGGTATTATAATGTGGAATTTCTTTGTAGAAAGTACTGCAGGAAGTATCCAGATTTTAAACACAAAAAAATATTTGTATGAATATACAAATATGAATAAGATTGAAATTTACATTTCAACGATAGTTGCGAATTGTATTGGCTTTTGCTTTAATCTTTTTTTCTTTTTGATCTATTATCAATTTATTGACCGGGGAACCTTGGGGTTAAGCTGGAATGCATTCTATATTATTCCGATTTTTTTCAATCTTATTTTGTTATCGCTCGCCTTTTCTATTATTCTATCAAATATTTATATTCTTGCAAAGGACATAACACAAATATGGTTGGTAATAACAAGTATAGGCTTCTGGGTATCTCCTATTCTTTTTAAACTTGAAAAATTTAGGGAGGCGCTGCCGGGAGTTGATTATATCAACCCTATAGCGGGCATAATAATTAATGCAAGAAACGTATTAATGTTTCAACAGGAGCCGGAGTGGAATCTGTTTTTATATAATTTTCTATATGCATTTATTTTGCTGATAGTAGCAGCTATATTGCTAAATAAAGTTGGTTCAAAAGCGTCAGAAAAGTTGTAAAATGAATAAAGAAAAAAGATATGCCATAGAGGCAAAAAACATAAGTAAGACTTTTCAGATTAGTGAAGACAGCCATAATACGGTGAAGCATCGTTTGTTTAACATCTTCAATCCACCCAGAAAAAAAAATGTCGCTGCTTTAAAAGTCATGAGCCTTGATGTAGAAAAAGGAGAATGTATTGGGCTTATCGGAAGAAATGGTAGCGGCAAATCGACGTTGACAAAAATATTAGCGGGTGTATATAAATCAGATACCGGCTATGTAAAAATTCAAGGCTCTACCATGTTGATGAACCTGGGCGTGGGTATGAGCCATGAATTAACGGCCAGAGAAAATATTTATGTATCCGGATCGGTATTAGGGCTAAAGATCAAAGAAATTGATGCCATCTTTGATGAGATTGTTGATTTTGCCGAGCTACGAGAATTTGTAGATACGAAAATAAAATTCTTTTCCTCCGGTATGGTGGCTCGCTTAGGATTTTCTATTGCGGTTAAGGCCGGTGCCGATATCATGTTTCTCGACGAAATTTTTGCCGTAGGCGATATGAAGTTTCAGGAAAAAGCGGTAAAAGTTTTCGAAAGCTCTTGGATAGAAGGCAAAACAGTAATCCTTGTTGCACATAGCATGGACACTATTAGCAAATACTGTAGCCGTACAATTTATATGGATAAAGGAGAACTAAAATTTATCGGCGATACAACAAAGGCTATCGAGCTTTATTTAAAAGACAATCAATAAGGATCTGTTTTTACGATGCCTTTTCGTTTTTTTCAGCAGTAAGTGATGAACTTGCCATAAGAAAAGGTATAAAAAAACTAAACAATAATCCTCCTATGCTACGGTCAAAATAAACTTCTGTAAACATAGCACTGCTAAACGTTACTAAAATTAAAATCGCTATCCCATCTCTGTTTTTAATAAATAGAAGCAAGGGAAAGATTATCCATCCCACTACAAAAACAATAAAACCAATTATACCGACACTGAATAAAATATCGAGATAGTTGTTGTGTATATTTTTTTGTGTATCTATCGCAAATTGAAATTTTCTTTGCGCAAATACTTTATTTAACTCATCCGCTTTATCGCCCAACCCTACACCGAGCAAAGGATTTTCTTTAAACAATTGCCAACCACAAGGCCAGGCTGCCAGTCGGAAATTTGCTCCATTCCACTGATCGGCTGTTAGTGAATCTGCATAATGGCTCTCCTTCCCCTCACTTTGATAACTAAATTGAGTGTAGGCCATTTCCTTAAAACGATTGAGTGTATTGGGAAAAAATTTATAAATCAAAAAAACGGCTAATAAAAATCCCAACAATAAAATGGCGCCTTCTAAATACTTCCTTCTCTTCAATACATACAATACCATTACGACAGCAATCGTAGCATAAAGCACAATCATCATATTACGACTGGCCAGCATATAACTAACTATAAACAAAAAAATGATCGTAATTAAAAAAGATCCTTTGTAACGACTGTATTCGTTAGAAAACAAAAGAAAATATCCTAGTATATAAATAGATATATTGACTAGTAATGATGTGTAAATAGATTGTTGCCCAATAAAAAAGCTCACTGCATCGTTATATAACCACGCTTTATCACTCAATTTCACCGACTGGTATATAGCATACACTAAAGAAGTCAGGCAGGAAATAGTCACAATAACAGCTATACCCAGCAAAATTTTATTCCGCACCCTTCGTGATAATGCACTAAGACCCAATGTAAAGGGGAATAATAGGAGTGGAATACGTAATTGTAATGATTTTCTTGCAAAATCATCATTATCTGATAAGAGAAAACCACTAACAACAAGCAGTAAAAAGAAAAGCCCCATGAACCAAATGGCCGGACGATCTTTTAACAATTTCTTTTTTTCTTTTAAAGAGTTAAGAGAAATAGCACATATACCAAGTAACCCTGCTAAGAAAACTTTCAGGGAAATAGCAAAGGGAAGAAAAAAAGATAATATGTATAGCAACGTTACTGCTATAAAAATGGTCAGACGATTTTGTAATAAGAATTTAGTAAAACTCATTTTTCAAAGTTAACTTTGGGGAACGAAGTTCAAGAAAACAAATATGATTATCTATCATACCCATCAAAACTTCCTATGGAGCAGCTATCAGTGGTGATTATCACCTATAACGAGGAAAAAAATATTGGTCGGTGTATTGATTCGGTAAAAGAAATAGCCGACGAAATTGTGGTACTTGATTCTTTTTCCAGCGATGATACTGTAACCATCGCACGTAATAAAGGCGCTCGAGTTGTACAACAAAGATTTGCCGGTTACGTAGCACAAAAAAATAAAGCAGCAGAACTTGCAAAGTTTGATTATATACTTAGTCTGGATGCAGATGAAGCACTAAGTACTACCTTAAAAGATTCAATACAAAAGATAAAAGAAGGGTTTGTTTACCAAGCTTACTCTATGAACCGCTGTAATCATTATTGTGGTAGTTTTATTCGCCGCGGCACTTGGTATCCCGACAAAAAAATACGTTTGTTTGATAAACGCTTATTAAAATGGGGAGGATTGGATGTGCATGAAAAAATTGTATTGCCTCCGCGGCTTGCTGTATATCCGCTAAAAGGCGACTTACTTCATTATACTTTTACTACGGTAGAACAACATAGAAAAAACAATGATAAATACAGCACCATTGCCGCTCAGTCGTTGTACAAAATAGGTAAGAAAACAAACTGGTTGAAAATTATCGCCAGCCCTACATGGTCTTTCTTCAACGCCTTTTTGCTAAGAGGTGGATTGCTGGAAGGACACAAAGGTTTTACTATTGCCTACCAGCAGGCGAGGTATCATTTTTTGAAATACTTTAAATTGTATAAACTTCATAAGGGAAAAGCTATTATTCCTATTCCCCTGCCACAGCCTAAGTTAAATATTCAAACCCCCACAAACGCTGATCGTTTGGCCCGTGATGTAGCCTCCCATGCCTGACGCAAGAAATAGTGCCACATCTGCTATCTCAGCAGCGGATGCAAAACGTCCCAGCGGGATGCCTGCTTTATACTTATCTGCTGCTTCGCCGTCCTTTAAGTAAGAAGTCATATCTGTTTCTACAAAACCCGGCGCTATTGCATTACAACGAATATTGCGACTGCCCAATTCTTTTGCCACTGATTTAGTAAAACCTATAATACCTGCTTTGGATGCAGCATAGCTACTCTGCCCGGCATTACCCATCTCACCAATAACAGAGCTCATATTAATAATAGATCCGGCACGGGCTTTCATCATCGGTTTAATAACCTGCTTGGTCATATAGAAAACACTATTCAGGTTAACACGTATCACATCATCCCATTGATCGGGCGTCATGCGCAGTAATAAATTATCTTTTGATATGCCGGCATTATTAACACAAATATCTACAGTGCTAAATTCTTTCATTACATCATTTACAAACGATTCACATTGTGCTACATCGCCCGCATTGCTTTGATAGGCTTTTGCTTTTACACCTAATGCGGTCAGTCGAGCTTCTACATCGGCTGCTTTAGCGGCACTACTATCACTTACATAAGTAAACGCAACATCTGCGCCATGCTCTGCAAATTTAATAGCAATGGCTTCTCCGATACCTCTGGCAGCTCCGGTTACAATGGCTACTTTCCCTTCTAATAGTTTCATGTTGTGATATTTTCTTTTATAGTAGTTAAATAGACGACAAAATAAAGAATAATACAATACAAAGACGTAGGAGCTGTGTATTCTGTTTTACTTTTTCATCAGGACGAGTGGTGTATCATAGCTAGTATATCATCCACGTATTTTCTATCATTACAGAGTCTGGGCACTTTATGCTGTCCTCCTAGTTTTCCTTTTAGTTGCAGCCATTTATTGAACGTTCCTTTTTCTAATGCGTGTAAAAGTGGAAGTTTTAAAGCAATATTTTTATGTCGCTTCGCTTCATAATCGCTATTGATTGTTTTTAGGGTAGTGTCAAGCACTTCAACAAATCGTTGCAAATCTTCCGGCTCTTTTTCAAATTCTACTAGCCATTCATGTGCGCCATTTCCGTTGTCAGAAAAATAAACCGGTGCAGCGGTATAATCATTTACAATTGCACCCGTCTTTTCACAAGCTACCGCAATGGCCTTGTCGGAGTTGTTAATTATTATTTCTTCTCCAAAAGCATTGATATAATGTTTTAACCTGCCGGATACTTTTACCCGATAGGGGTTCAAGGAGGTAAACTGAACGGTATCCCCTAGCAGATAACGCCACAAGCCCCCATTCGTACTAATAACTAAAGCATAGTTCTTTCCCAACTCCACTTTTTCAAGGCTTATTGTTGCAGGATGCTTTTTGCCATATTCGTTTACCGGCATAAACTCCATAAAAATGCCATGATCCGTGAATAGTAACATACCATCATCGCCCGGTTTCTCTTGTGCTGCAAAAAAACCTTCACTCGCATTGTACATTTCCAAGTAATGAATATCCTTGCCGATCAGCTTTTGAAATTGTTCACGATAAGGAGTAAAAGAAACACCTCCATGCATATATAGTTCCAGCGAAGGCCACACATCTGCCATCGTTTGCTTACCCGTTATCTCTAATATTCTTTTAAATAATACTAATGTCCAAGTAGGTACACCGGAGATAGAAGTTACATTTTCCTTAATCGTATTCTGCGCTAGCATTTCAATCTTACTCTCCCACTCATCCATCAAAGCGATGCTCAAATCGGGGGTGCGCAACCAATGTCCCCAGAAGGGGGTGTTTTGCAGCAAAACGGCACTTAGATCTCCGTATTGAGCCTCGCCATTTAAAGGATTAATGCTATGGCTTCCGCCTAGTACCAGGCCCTTACCTGTTAATAAAGATGATTCCGGGTTGAACTGGTAATACATTGTCAATACATCCTTCGCCGCTTTAAAATGGCCATCTTCCAAGCTTTCATCACTTACAGGAATAAACTTGCTTTTATCACTGGTGGTTCCGCTGCTTTTAGCAAACCAAAAAATCGGTGTATTCCAAAGCAGATTTTGTTCACCATTCATGGAGCGTTCTATATACGGTTTTAAATCCTCGTACTCATGTATGGGTACGGTCTTTTTAAAATCGCGAATGGTAAACAGCTCTGAAAAATTGTATTTGCGTCCAAATTCGGTGTACTGTGCAGAAGTAACCAAATCTTGCAATACTTCCCGCTGCGCATCTGCAGGATGTAGTTTCCAGGCATCAATGCGCCAGGAGCGCATACGAGCTAGCGATGATATGGCCGGGCTTAGTAAACTCACAGGCAGCAAGATAATATTTTATACAATATCTGCTTTTCATCAAACCGAAAACAACTTCATATTGTCAAAAAACACAAAGGGCGGCCTCAATACTAAGCAGCATCTATCTTTCAATATGCAAAATTGCTGCGGCACTCAGCCTTTTCTCATAAAGCACCTAAGACTATATGATTGTTTTCTGACCTATTAAAATACTGCTGCTATTCCCTTGACAATTCTTGCTCAACATTCTTCATCGCTTCTTCATGTAACCAATCTTTGCGTTTCAACTCAAAGTTTCTACCTAAGTATAGTTTCTTCACCTGATCATCTGCAGCCAGCTCCTCTGCTGTGCCATGTCTAAAAATTTTACCGTCAATCAACAGATAGGCTCTATCACAAATGGAGAGTGTCTCCGTCACGTTGTGATCCGTTATGAGGATACCAATATTTTTATACTTTAGTCTTGCTACAATGCCTTGTATATCTTCTACCGCAATAGGGTCTATTCCTGCAAAAGGCTCATCCAATAAAATAAACTTAGGATTTACCGCCAATGCCCTTGCTATTTCCGTACGTCTTCTTTCGCCTCCACTCAAAACATCCCCATTACTCTTGCGTACATGGTGCAGGCGAAACTCATCCAGCAGTGTTTCCAGTTTTTCCCGTTGCTCTTCTTTCGAGAGCTTTGTCATTTCCAATACGGCACTGATATTGTCTTCTACCGATAGCTTCCTAAAAACAGAGGCTTCCTGCGGAAGATAGCCCAGCCCCATCTTAGCCCGCTTATACATTGGCAGCGGAGTAATATCCTCGTCATTGAGAAATACTTTTCCCTCATCCGGCCGCACCAGCCCCACCACTTGATAAAATGAAGTGGTTTTACCGGCACCATTGGGCCCGAGCAGTCCTACAATTTCTCCTTGATGTACTTCAAAAGAAACATGGTCCACCACCGTACGGCTACCATATTTTTTGACCAGATCCTTTGCTTGAATTGAAATTGACATAGTGACTACAAAAATAAGTGATGGCTGCGGTATAGCTGCATACCAGCAACTATTTGTGATTTTATTGGGGGCGATGATCCCCTTTACTTCACCCAGCGAGCTCTCCGCCCACCTGCAATCTTGCGGATGCCCCGCAAGGATTTACGGCTAAGCGGAGCCGCCTTTTAGCACTTGTAACCTACCTTGTCATAACTGGTAAACTTTGTCTATGCCAAATCATTTTATATAGTAGTTTTGCTCCCCGGTTTCATATAGTATTTTTAAAAGCACATGAAAGTAACAGAACATATTAAGCAGGCACAAGGTACACTCATCTCTTTTGAGGTACTTCCTCCTCTAAAAGGCAAGGGCATCGAAGCATTGTATAAACATTTAGACCCATTAATGGAGTTTAAGCCCTCCTTTATCAATGTTACCTATCATCGCAGCGAGCATGTTTTTAAAAAAAATGCAGATGGCTCTTTTCAAAAAATTGTTATCAGGAAACGGCCCGGTACAGAAAGCATCTGTGCCGCTATCATGAATAAATACGATGTGGATACGGTACCACATTTGATATGTGGTGGCTTTGATATCAACGAAACAGAAGATGCATTGATTAACCTACGTTATCTGGGTATTGACAATGTATTGGTATTACGCGGTGATGCGGCGAAAAATGAAACAGCTTTTGAGCCTGAACCCGGCGGCCATCGCTATGCCTCTAACTTGCTCCAGCAGGTTACCAATCTCAATGCCGGCATCTATTTAGAAGACGAACTAAAAGGTACGCATAAAACCGACTTTTGTATTGGCGTAGCCGGCTACCCGGAAAAACATTTTGAAGCCCCTAATATGCAAACAGATCTCCGCTACTTAAAAGAAAAAGTAGATGGTGGTGCAGATTATATTATCACACAAATGTTTTTTGACAACGCAAAATATTATGCGTTTGTAAATGCCTGCCGGGATATAGGCATTACTGTTCCTATCATTCCGGGATTAAAACCCATTTACTCTCGCAAGCAACTCACTGTTTTACCCAAGACTTTTCATATCGATTTGCCAGATGAGTTATCGAATGAGATATTGAAATGTAAAACCGATGAAGAGGTAGCCAAAGTGGGAGAAGAGTGGTTGTTGGTACAGTCCAGGGATTTAAAGAAAAGCGGCGTGCCGGTATTACACTACTATACACTAGGTAAGCCACACCTTGTTGCCAACGTAGTGAAACAACTGTAAAAAGACAGCAAACCTCTTCTCTTGTTATGTAGAATACAAAGGCGTCATTGCTGCTTGAGCAATTCCAGCATTTTCTTATTCACTACTACAGGATATTTTTTATCCAGCTCTTTACTCCATTCTTTCTCTAGTAGTTCCTGATAATCTGTCATCAACAGGCCCCTTGCATCGTGAAAAGAGCGTTGTGCGGCCTGCGGATATACCTGAATAATGTAAGCAAAGGATGCTGTTTGATCAATGCTATTTACCACTAATGGCATTACTCGTCCCTTTTTAGGAATGGATCGCTGTAATCCCGGTAACTGGCTCCATTCCAAACGAGAAGAGTCAGCAACTACCTGCATAGCCAGCGCGCTACTATATTGTTTCCAGTTTGTGGGATCATTATTGATCTGACGGAATAATGTTCCTGCACTAGCGGTGTCATTACAAAAAAACACAACAGCATCCACACTCTGTTGCCAGATGTACTTTGCTTTATTTTTTTCATATAAAGCATATAATGCTGTTGAATCTGTTTGCGATCTATTCCAAACCTCCTGCTGCATAATTTCAAAAAACAAATTACCTTCTTTGAATTCCTCCATTTGTTGCGCAAATTCCTGATTAAAATCTTCTAAATGCGAGCGGTAATACTCATACATAGATGCTTTGACAAATTCATCCATCAGTTCCTGATGTGTTTTTACACCACTATAGTCTGGCTTGTAGCGATGCAAATGACTATGCTTTAGCCAATCCTGCACACGATAAGCTGTATTTCCAATTGAAAATAATACCGATTCAATTGTCAGGTTTTTAACCTTACCCTCTGCCGGCTTATAATCCAATAAACTATCTGCCAACGCTGCAAACTCAGCCGCCTCATACGCCTGCTTTTTATATCCTGCCTTTTCTTGTACAGCGGTATAAATAAAATCTTTGGCAGTACTCCATCGGCTATCATTCATTGCTTTCTGACGCAATAGTTCTAAGTTGTCTTTATCAGTAGCATCCGTTATTATAGGAAAATGTTTTAACCGCTTTACTATATGATAACCATGACTGGTAGCAAACGGTGCTGTAATAGTGCCGTCATTCTTTAATGCCCATACCGCTTTTTCAAACACTGCATCATACTGTCCAACACCAATGTCAGGAATATTACCGTTGGCATTGGCGCTATATTGATCATTGCTATACATACCGGCCAGCGCTCCTATTTCCTCGCCACGCTGCAGTTGTTTATACAATGAGTCGGCCAGTAGTTTTATTTTTTTCTTCCCTATGTTATCTATTCCTGGGTGAAAAGCAAGCAGAATTTGCTGCGCTTTCATTTTACCTACGGCTTTTCGCTCTGCTATATTTTTAAAAATATGGTAGCCTGTTGCTGAGGTGTATGGTTTTGAATAGTTACCCGGAGGAGTACTATACACAACGTTCTCCAAAGCATACGGTAATGTAAACACTGTAACAAATCCTATATCGCCTTTGTTGCTTTTGGCGGCTGGATCATCCGATAGCTGCTGTGCTACTGTAAGAAAATTTTCTCCCTTTGCAAGTCGATTTAAAACCGTATTTATTTTTTTGCGACTGGTGATTGTGTCGGGTTTTCCGTCATCAAACGGTATGGCTATAAAAATATGTGCTACATGAATATCCTTTTTGCTTCGCTCAAATGCTTCTTTGATTAATCGATCCGTAGCTGTCGGGTCATTCATGTAATTATCCGCAATTTGCTCTCGCAGACTGGTAAGTTCTGCTTTTACCTGTGGTAAAGTATCATATTTTCTATCCAGCGCTTCTCTTACCTTTTGCTTTGAGGCGATATAGAGAGAAAGGTATTCTTCCAGCGCCTTTGAGCGTTGCGTATGATCCTGTTGCTGATAATTTTTTTTAAAAGCACGGATAAATGAAGCTGTATCTACAGGATAAGACCCATAGGTAAATAGCGTTTGTGCCGTAGCAGTAGTATACAAAAGGCTTAACAGTAAAAAAGAAAGCGTATATCTTTTAATCATAGCACTGGATTTATAATCATTATAAGTAAAGCTGTCTTCTTATTTCAATTTTAGCTGTAGAATTTCATCTATTTGTTCCCAGCCCATTTTTTTGGCAATAATTCGTTTTTCTCTATCCAGCAAATATAAGGCGGGCACTGTTTGCGCATCATATAGCTGTGTATAACCCGGAATTCCACTATCTGTTCTTTTTTTCTCTTCTTCACGGGAATTATACACATGCGTCCACCCTTCTTGTAAATTGTATTGCTGAATAAAATCGAGCCACTGTTTTTGGGTACCATCTGTTTCTTTGCCCACAGCATAAATGTGTAACCCAATATCTTTCCATTTGGTTTTATACATAGAATCTATCTTAGGCAACACTTCCTTACAATGGCCACAGGTAGGATCCCAAAAGCAAACAATCATAAAACGGGAAGTATCTGCATAGAGTAATTGTATTTTCCCCGCTGCATCCATCAACGCAATGTTTTCCGCAGGGTTGCCCATAATATTCGCCATCACATTATACGCCCGGTCTCGAATCATTTTTTCTCCTTTCTCCGTAAGCCAGTCATGTTTTGTTTGAGCAAAATATTTCTGATACAGGTTCACCAGCACCGCATCTTCCCACATATATTTCATATTCATGTAGCGGTTGATAAATTTTATCAATAAATAACGGGTCAGGTCTTTACTTACGCTGGCATAACCCAACATCCAGTCTATTTCTTTGTTGACAGAATCCGGCTGCGGATACACAACCGTATTGAAATATTTATCTATCCGCGCATCAAATAATGAAGCCGGAGTACGCATAATACGATCATCCCAAAAATTTATACCGTCCCAATAATGACTTTTGTAATAATACCATGCGTAGGAGGAATCATATTTTCCCCCAGGATGTTCTGCCGCTGGCGGTACTTTGGGCTCTTCCATCAGGTGTAGTAGCGCACTCAGTAACGTATGGGGATTTTTTTGAAGTAAGTTCTGTCGATAGGTTGTCATTGCACTGCCCGCTTGCTTCATCTCCTCATTCCATTGTACAGAGTCCTTGGGGTTGGTAGCTGTAGCGGCTTTTTTTTGCGCAGCACTGTAAACTGTACCTAGCCGGTTTATTTCTTTATGATAGGCTGCAAATAATACATTATCCGGCGAATGATGAAAAACCGTTTCTCCGTAATGAGCCGTATCTGCCACTACTTCAAACTGCTGGTGCTCGTCAACAAGAATTTCAATAAACTTATCTTTTGATGGGTAGGAAATAAGGTAAATGCCGCCCCCAAGAACGGTATCTTTTTTAAAAACACCCTGGCTTTTTTCATTTAATAATACCGAATCTACCACAGGAAGCTGCGTACCGGCATAATGTCCCAGGTAGATATACTGATTTTTAAACGGCTTTAATGTTACTTTAATTTCGTAGCCTTTTTGCGCCCAGCTCGTGAATCCGATGCTAATAAAGAGAAGCAGTAAACAATTCTTCATGTAGTAAAAATCAATGGCTCAAAAATAAAAAGGTATTTCCACCCTGCATAGACGATACAAAACAATAAAACGCCGTATAGGTTAAAAATATTTTAATTCTTCTCTTTTCTATCCACACTTCAGGTATGCGCTCAGTTTCAGTAGTTTTGCGGCGTGAGTAGAAAAAAGAAACAAATAATACTGGATAATATCCTGGTAGAAGATTATGCTGCCGAAGGTAAATCGCTGGCAAGGGTAGAAGGTAAGGTGATTTTTATTGAAAATGTAGTGCCCGGCGATAGGGTGGATGTGCAATTGGGTAAAAACAAAAAAGACTGGGCCGAAGGCTGGCCTATTCGCTTTCACAGTTACTCTCCGGAAAGAGTAACTCCTTTTTGCTCTCATTTTGGTGTATGTGGCGGCTGCCAGTGGCAAATATTGTCTTACGAAAAACAATTGCAGTACAAACAAAAGCAGGTAAAAGATAATTTGGAACGCATTGGTCGCATTGCTTTGCCCGATATGCTTCCTATACTAGGCGCAGCAGCTACCCGCTACTATCGTAATAAAATTGAATATACTTTTAGCACAAAAGAGTTTACCAAGGAAAAACCTGCAGAGAAGGGGCCGGGAGAGGAAGTAAAAGTAGCTGGCTTTCATGCCAAAGGCTTTTTTGACAAAATAGTGGATATAGATACCTGCCACCTGCAAGCAGAGCCTACCAATGAAATACGAAAGGAGATAAAACGCTTTGCGAAAGCCAATAATTATAGCTTTTATGATATCCGCAATCATCATGGCTTTTTGCGCACTATGCAGGTACGCCTATGCGATACAGGCGAGCTAATGGTAAATATTGTCATTGGCGAAAACGATAGTAAAAAAATAAACGCCCTTTTATCGCATATTGCTGCCAAGTTTCCAGCTATTACGACCTTACTTTATACCATTAATACTAAATGGAATGACAGTTTGCATGATTTAGAGCCACAGGTTTATCAGGGTAAAGGATATGTTATTGAAAAATTAGAGGGTTTTCAATTTAAGATAGGCCCTAAATCTTTTTTCCAAACCAATACACAACAGGCTACTCGTTTATACCAAATTACCCGTGATTTTGCAGAACTCACCGGCAAAGAAATTCTCTATGATCTTTATTGTGGCACCGGTAGCATTGGTATTTTTTTAAGTGGGCAAGCCAAAAAAATCATTGGGGTAGAAGTAATTGCTGCGGCTATTGAAGATGCGAAAGAGAATGCAGCATTAAACCAACTTGACTCTACGTCATTTTTTGCGGGGGATGTTATTGATATTTGTAATGATGATTTTTTTGCAGCACATGGCCGCCCGGATGTGATGATTGTAGACCCGCCCCGAGCGGGTTTGCACGAAAAACTAGTGCAAAAAATATTGGCTATTGAGGCTCCACTCGTGGTATATGTAAGTTGCAATCCCGCCACGCAAGCTCGCGACCTGCAAGGGCTGGATGAAAAATACAGTGTTACAAAAATTCAACCGGTGGATATGTTTCCTCATACATTACATATTGAAAATGTGGTACAGCTAAAACTGCGACATTAACAATCGTGTAAGCAATTGCTAAATTTTTACTTATCAACTATTCCGCCATGTATTCCTGCTCTCACTTTTGGCTACATGGCCTATTTTTGCAGCTATGAACGATTATAGGTATTACCGCCCTAACAGGTTTCCTCCCGTAGTTAAAAACCTGCTTATCATCAATGTACTCGTTTTTGTAGCACAACAAACGTTGAGTTCACCGGCTTTTGATTTCGACAACTATTTTGCCCTGCACGATGTACATTCTGTGTATTTCAAACCATACCAGTTTGTTACCTACATGTTCATGCATGGTGACATTATGCATATCTTTTTTAATATGCTGGTGCTTTGGATGTTTGGTGCACAGTTGGAAAATGTGTGGGGGCCTAAGCGGTTTCTGATATTTTATCTGGCTTGCGGGTTAGGTGCAGCAGCTTTACATCTTGTGATTTCTTATATAGAAATGGCTCCTGTCTGGGAATATATACGTTCCTTCCCGGCATATGAGCAGGCAAGTGTTATCGAAAGCAAATATGCTGTAGTAAAGGGCAAAGCAATTAATATAGGTATGGTGGGTGCCTCCGGTTCTATTTTCGGGTTGCTGGCTGCTTTTGGCTTCCTGTTTCCCAATAGTGTTATTTATGTGTACTTTTTATTGCCCATTAAAGCAAAATGGTTTGTTATTATACTGGGTGCATTGGAGTTATTCCTGGGGCTACGCAATGCTCCGGGCGACAATGTGGCGCATTTTGCCCATATAGGAGGTGCTATTACCGGTATTATTCTCCTGCTGGTATGGAACAAAACCAAGCGCAAAACGTTATATTGACAAGCCAAGCGCTAAAAAAACAGAACTTGTATAATGGGTTTTTCGGATAGAGATTATGGAAAAAGGCTGTCATTTGCAGAAGCCAATAACACATTGATAACGCTTATCGCTATCAACCTTGTGCTATTTGTTATCCTGATTTTTATCAAAGCTGTCATGCACCTGCAATATGAAGATGCTGCACAAACCCTTCAGCAGTTTGATGAAAAAGTAGTAAGCTGGTTTGCGCTCCCGGCTAATACCAGTCAATTACTTTCCCGCCCCTGGACCATTTTAACACACATGTTTACCCATATTGATGTGTGGCATATTTTAGGAAATATGCTATGGCTTTGGGTATTTGGCTATATACTGCAAGACATTACCGGTGATAAAAAAATAGTGCCTATTTATTTTTATGGTGCTATGGGTGGCGCTATCGCTTTTTTAGTTGCCTACAATATTTTTCCTGCATTACGGCCACTTGCGCAAAACGCTACTGCGATAGGCGCGTCTGCAGGTGTAATGGGTATTGCAGCCGCCACAACCACACTTTCTCCCGGCTACCGCATTTTTCCCATGCTCAATGGAGGTATTCCTATCTGGGTTATCACTGTATTATACCTTATTATCGATCTCGCCTCTATACCCAATGATAATCCCGGAGGACGCATTGCTCATCTTTCGGGAGCATTAATGGGATTTTTCTTTATTTATGCTTTCAAAAAAGGCTATGACTGGGGCAGTTGGATAAATAATTTTTTTGATTGGATCAATAATTTATTCAACCCCGATAAGCCGAAGAAAGGAAAACTCATCAAGCAAGAGCTTTTTTATAAAACCGATTCCGCACCTTACAAAAGAACCCCCAAACTCACCGATCAGCGAGTAGATGAAATTTTGGATAAAATAAGCGAGCGCGGCTATGAGTCGCTAACAGAAGAAGAAAAAGAATTGCTGGAAAGAGCGGCAAAAGAAAAATAAGCTTCGCCCCATTATGTTTTAGCAGTATTAGGAATATTTTTCATTTTAAATGCGGAAATTCGGGGCATGGCCAGACGGTTTAAAATAGTGGCAAGGCGGGGTTTACTGTTCCTGAACATTGTTACGGTTTTCTTTTTTTTATTGGCCTGTATTGCCCCTTATCTTAATCCGCAGGTTTGGTGGTTTATTTCTTTTTTGGGGTTCGCCTTTCCTTTTTTGCTGGTACTCGTGATAGGCTTCATGCTGTGGTGGTTGTTTTTTAAAAGAAAGCTGGCGCTTATTTCTGCTATTGCTTTATTGATCGGTTTTAAAAGTATTAGTGTATTCTTTGCTTTTCATGTACCCCAACCTTTTCGGCAGCAAAAAGAAAAAAGCCATCTCCGCATTGCTAGCTGGAATGTAGCCCGCTTTGTGGAAATACGGCGTAATCTGAATGAAGGCAGCCGCACCCGCTTACGCATGATGGAGCAAATTGCTGCTCAAAACGCCGATGTGCTTTGCTTGCAAGAGTTTTATCATTCTGTCAATCCGGATTTTTATGATAATATCAATTACATCAGCCGTAATTATAAGTATCCCTATTATTACTATGCATTAGATGGCGATGGTGATAGGCAGTTTTATGGAAGTATTATTTTTTCCCGGTATCCTATCATCGACTCGGGAACCATTCGCTACCCACGACCCTCGCTGCCGGAAGCTTTAATACATGCAGATCTACAGGTAGGCGACGATACCATAAGAGTGTACACTACGCACTTGCAATCTTTGCAATTTGACAAAGGAGATTACACCGCCATCAGTCAAATCAAGGAAGGGGATGAAGGTATGATGAGTAACTCTAAGCGAATATTCTCCAAATTACGTACAGGTATTGCCATGCGCAAGCTGCAAACAGATATCATCGAACAAGTGCTGGAAGATTGTCCGCACCCTTTGCTGTTTTGCGGCGACTTAAATGATATTCCCAACTCTCACACGTATTTTTCCATACGAGGCGATATGCAGGATGCTTTTTTAAAGAAAAGTTTTGGAGTGGGTCGCACATTTACCTCGCTATCGCCTACGTTACGCATTGATTATATTTTTGCACAAAATAATTTTCGTATACACCAGTTCGATCGCATTGTAAAGCCCTACTCCGATCACTATATGCTGGTAACCGATGTAGAACTGAAGAAAAAATAACCGGCCTGTAATTTATCAGGGATGTTGCCAGCAATATTTTCCGTTGGTCGCATTACGAGAGCAGCGTGACCCTTTTTTGGTAATAGCAGCACACTTTTCTGCTGTAGCAGGCTGTTGAGCGGGGCTTGCTTTTTTTACAACCGGCTTTACACATATACCGCAGGTACCACCGGCACTGCAATGTTTGCAAGCGCTACAATTGGAGCACGCGTTACAAGAATTGTATCCATAACAACGAGCAATATTTTTTGAAGGTGGCCTATTAGTGTCAATCGGGATAAAATGAAGACTGGTAAATACTACTGAACCTACCAGTAGAAGGGCTAAAAATGGTTTCATAGAAAAGGTTTGTCATACAAAATAAGGCGTATTAGTTGCTTTTGCAAGCCATCTTGTTAGCGTGGGTAGGAAAACTGGCAAGAAAACCGTACATACTTTTGATAAAACCAATTGAACTGTTAATTAATATCTCAACAAAACCTCAACTTTATACTTTCATTTTTTCTATTACAACAATAGTTTTATGCGATGGGAGAAATAAAAACCAAACAAACCAACGTAGATGTAAAGGAGTTTATTAATTCCTTTGCCGATACGGAACAAAAGCGCAAGGATAGCTTTGAGCTTATCAAACTCATGCAGGAAGCTACCGGCCACCCGCCCAAAATGTGGGGTCCTTCGATTATAGGCTTTGGTATGTATCATTATAAATCCGACAGAAGCAAGCAGGAAGGTGACTGGCCGCTGCTGGGATTTTCTCCCCGTAAAGCTGCCATCTCACTGTATGTATATACTGGAGCAGCAGAGCACGAGCCTTTACTGAAAGATTTGGGAAAATTCAAAATGGGAAAAGCTTGTATTTATATTAAAAAACTGGAAGACATCAATCTGCCGGCTTTAAAAAAAATGATGAACGCCAGTATTCGTTTTTTGCAAAAGAAATAGGGAAAGTTATAAAACTGAAAAGCAATGCTAAATAATGGGCAATGGGTAGAAGAACTGGAACTAATCGCTTCTATTTTAAACAAAACATCTTTAGAGAAAAGTATCAAATGGAGCGCAGAAGTTTTTACCTATAACGGTAAAAACATAGTAAGCTATGGCGGTTTTAAAAACTATTTCACCATCTGGTTTTATAACGGTGTTTTCCTTAAAGACCCTTATAAAGTATTGGTCAATGCGCAAGAAGGTAAAACAAAATCGCTACGGCAATGGCGCTTTACTTCTGTCAAAGAAATAAACGAAAAGAAAATACTGGCTTATGTAAAAGAGGCGGTTGAGATTGAGAAAAAGGGATTAAAAATACAACCGGAAAAACCTAAACCAGTAGCGCCATCGCCGCTACTGGCAGATGCCTTTAAAAAAGATAAAACTTTAAAAACAGCATTTGACAAACTAAGCCCCGGCAAACAGAAAGACTATGTTGTGTACATCAACCAAGCCAAGCAAGACACCACAAAACAAACCCGCCTGGAAAAAATTATACCGCTAATAAAACAGGGCATAGGACTGAATGATAAGTATAAGTGAACAAAACATATCCCCAACAACAACTATCCCTTAACAATCCTTTACTTATCTTCACTCCATGTTGCAATTGCATTATTTCTTTTCTACTATTTCTTCTTGTTGTAGCCGTTTCTGCTAGTGGCGCAGCATCCCTGTCTTATTAATAACAGCCGCCACATTTCACCCTGTTTTTCTCACTATAGAAATGCTATTTTTGCCGGGCTTTATGGTAATTGTGAGCAAAGGCTAAAATACCGAACAGCCTACTAGGCAGGCATGGCAACCAACGCCGATAGCAGCACTGCTGCCGGCCAAAAAAATAATTCATGAGCGAACTGAAAGT
>CAZPPM010000013.1:0-40426 GCA_964588445.1 uncultured Citrobacter sp. | reverse complement strand
CCATTAGATAAAATCAAAGCAACTGTAATAGAAACTGAAAATATTGATTGCAAGCGGCCACTAATACAAATTGATGCCTCTGATGCAGTAAAAGTGCAGCAGCTACGCAATTCTCCTGTTGGAACCACCTCATATATTGCCGATCACTTACCAGCAGAACTACTAAAAGAAAATAAAAAAATTTGGGTAAGCCTTGACGAGTTACCTCCTAGTGAACCTTTTGTCTGTACTACAATTGGCCCTTCTTATCCTGCTATTAGAGTTATGTATGCATGGGAGCGATAATTCCATAGAGTAACATCCCTTTCTCTGTAGTAAGAAAAGAAACACTATCACTTCACCTCACTACTATTTATGCTACATTTGCGCCCTGATTTGGTTTTTTACAAAGAAGGCAACTTCGATGTACAAATTAAAAGGGAAGTCCGGTGTAAGTCCGGCGCTATCCCCGTAGCTGTAAGACATCTCTCTTCTAGTACAAATGGAAGAAATTTTATACAAAACCACTGTCTGTTTAACATAGATGGGAAGGTGTATAAAAAGGAGTCGAGCCAGAAGACCTGCCAGCTCAGATAATCCTATTCAGCTTTCGGGTGAAAGGCTTGGAATGAGAAGTCCGTTTACACGGTTACAGCCGGGTATATAGTACAACCAAGGAATTCTACATTTCTCCATTTATTGCCGAAAGTAGTCACTAAAAATTTTCATTCAATGAAAAAAGTATTTTTAGTAGTGGCTGCCTTCTCAAGCAGCCTGCTACATGCGCAGGAAGACACACTTACAAAATCACTGGACGAAGTAACTGTTACAGCTACACGCTTCGCAAAAAAAATCAGCGAAACCGGTAAAGTCGTTACTATCATTGGGCAGGAAGAATTACAAAGAGCGGGAGGAAAAGACCTATCCCAAATTTTAAACGAGTAGGCCGGCCTTATTATCAATGGGGCGTGGAGTAACCCGGGAAAAGACAAACAAGTGTACCTGCGAGGGGCTAAATCGGCTTACACACTTATTCTTATCAATGGCGTACCCGTTGCCGATCCTTCCGGCGTGGCCGGTGCATTTGATCTACGCATGATTCCTGTAGAGCAAATCGAAAAAATAGAAATCGTAAAAGGCGCTCAAAGTACTTTATATGGCGCAGAAGCAGTAGCCGGTGTCATCAACATTATTACAAAAAGTGGTGGAGAAAAGCCTGTAACCGTATACGGAGGTTTTGCTGCGGGCAATTACAAAACGCTAAAAACACATGCAGGTATTCGAGGCTCACAGGATGGCTCTTCTTACAATGTTACTTTTATTCACAACGAAACCAAGGGCGTACCCGAAGCAGAAGATACAAGCGCCGTTAAAACATTCCCGAATAACGGATACATTCAAAATGCGGTAAATGCAGAGTTAGATTTCATCGCCACTAAAGGGCTTCATATTAAACCTTTTTTCCGGCACAGCTACTTTTCCGGTAGCTATAGCGATGGAGCGTTTGCTCCCGGAGCCAATGGATTTAAATCTACTTATCAGGCAGCGGGTACACAAGTTGTTTATTCTTTTGGAAGCGGTACTGTTACCGGCCTTTTTTCCAATGACGATGTAAAAAGAAGCTTTAAAGACAACTGGGGAGGAAGTACCTATGGTGCCAATAAAAAAACCGCAGAGGTATTTAGTCATTTTAACCTAAGTAATCATGTACAATTACTTGCCGGCTTGCGCTATGACAGGCAGCGCATGGAAAAGCCCAATGCTACCGTTACCGATACGGCTGTGCATACGACCAGCCCTTATCTTTCTCTTTTCCTAAAAGATATTGGTGGCATCTTCAACCTGGAGCTGGGTGGCCGCTATAATAGCCATTCAAAATTTGGCAACCACACTACTTATTCCATCAATCCTTCTGTTTTCATTACTAAAAACATAAAGCTGTTTGCCAATATAGGTACCGCCTTTAAAGCACCAGGCTTATCAGAGCTTTTTGGTCAGTGGGGTGCTAACCCGGATTTGAAACCAGAAACATCCACTACCATCGAAGGAGGCTTACAATCCACTTTTGGTATCGTTGATCTTCGTGCTGTTTATTTTACCAGAAATATCAAAGATGTAATCATTTATAGCGCAACCTATACCAATCATGACAAACAAAAAGATCATGGCTTTGAGATAGAGTCGGCTTTCCGGTTTACAGAAAAATTAAAACTGAAAGCATCCTATGCCTATGTAGATGGGGAAGTAACTACCAAAAATGGCGGCAATGATACCACCTACTTCAACCTGATAAGAAGACCCAAACACAGCGGTGGGGTCTTTTTAAGTTATCAGGCAACTCCTTCTTTATTTATCAGCACAGATGTTCAGTTTTTTGGAGAAAGAGAAGATTTATTTTACAATAATTCTACTTGGAGCAACGAGCCTAAAACACTATCCGCTTATTCTTTGTGGAACGCTTATATAGAATATGGTATTCCCAAAAATAAAGCAAGGATTTTTGCGCAGGTAAATAATATTCTTAATGCAAATTATCATGAGGTTTATGGATATACTACTCTAGGTACCAATTTTACCGGAGGCATCCGCTTTTCATTATAATATTTACTCTATTCCCTGAGCAAAAGCCGGCTGTAGTAATACTTGCCGGCTTTTTAACATTATTGATGGACTTAGTAAGCCCAAACAATTTGCTAATCAACATACTACAATAATTAAAAAGAAGGAGAAAAACAAAGTGTCACACAATAAAATTCCTCTTGTCGCAGACGCTACCCTTTCTTATTTTCAAAAAGCAAACTGGTGTGAAAATTGCATCTTCCCTTACATAAATCTATAATATGCGTTTTTTTCTTATAGGTAGTTTAATAGCACTTCTATTCACTACAAGTTGTAAAAAGGAAGGAGGAGCCAACCCTCAACAACCTGCTGTAGAAGCCAAGTTGCTAAACATTTCTTATGGCAGCCACGAGAGAAATGTTATGGACGTTTATCTTCCAAAAGATCGTACAGCAGCAACACCTTTTGTAGTATTGATACATGGAGGCGGCTGGACGGAAGGAAAAAAAGATGACTTACGCCCTTTTCAGGAAATACTCCTTGACAGTAATATAGCCAGTGTATCTATTAGTTATCGTTATGTAAATAGCAGTACGCATTTTACAGAGCTAATGGAAGATGTAAAAAAAGCAATTGATTATTGCATTGCTAAATCTGACGAATGGAAAATAAGAGATAAAAAAATCATTGTAGCGGGTGCCAGTGCCGGTGCACATATGGCTTTGCTATATGGATACAAGTATGACACAGACAATCGGCTTTCTGCTATCATTTCGTTAGCCGGACCTACAGATTTTGCCATTCCCGATTTCCACAATTATGCAGCGCTTATCGGTCTTTCGCAAAACATTAATCACATGGCTGGAGCTACTTATAATTTTGGCCAGCCGATTGATGCAAAATTTATAGCAGCAAGCCCTATTACCCATGTTATCAATAAACCTACTTTGCTTGTGCATGGCGAACTGGATCTTGTTGTACCCTACGATCAGGCTGTACGCTTGAAAGGAAAATTGCAATCTCTTTCTTATACACACAAAATGATTGCTATACCAGGAGCCGGGCATGATTTGGGACTTGCTAATCCAGACACACTCAAATTACTCCTTAAAGAAATTGTAGCATGGGCAAAAGCTTATAGCTAAACAAGCTCTGCATTTTAAGTGTAGGTTGAAGTAAACATAAGAGCAATAGATTACATTTATAGCTCAATAACAATTTATGTCTTACTGCCACGCGATAGAAGGAATGAGTGAAGAGAAAAAAGCCATTCATCAGCCCTACCACGATCTACATTATGGTTTTCCTATTCATGACGACAATGAACTTTTTGGTCGACTCCTTATGGAAATCAATCAAGCAGGACTTAGCTGGGAAACTATTCTGAAAAAAGAAGCCGGCTTTCGTAAAGCTTATGCCCAATTCAACATTAAGAAAGTAGCTGCTTTCAAACAAGCCGATCACGATCGTCTTATGCAGGATGCAGGCATCATTCGTAATCGCTTAAAGATTACTGCCGCTATTGAAAATGCTAAAACGATATTGCAATTACAAAAAGAACATGACTCTTTTCAAAACTGGCTGACAATACATCATCCTAAAACAAAAGAGGAGTGGGTAAAACTTTTCAAAAAAACTTTTCGCTTTACCGGAGGCGAAATTGTAAATGAATTTCTGATGAGTATCGGCTATCTACCCGGTGCTCATGCGCCTAACTGCAAAATTTACAAGAAAATACTAAAGGAAAAACCCTTGTGGAAGCAGGTTACTGCAAAAAAATAGCTGCATACTATGTAGCAGTATCGTTTCAAAGTTTTTACCTTTCAGAAAAGTATGGTGTATGTTTTTAGCTGCTTTCCAAAAAATCAGTTGCTATCTTCTTTTTTTAGTACTCCTTATTAACAATGGTGCTTCCGCACAAAAAAGTAAAACCAAAAAAGAAATCAATAAACTGATTAAGGAGTATAAAGCTGTAGGCTTAGCCGTTGTGGTTGTTAAAAACAATAAGATTGCCTATTCAAAATCGTTTGGCTATAAGAATAAAGAGACTGGTACTACGTTAAAAGAAAAAGATATTTTTCGTATTGCTTCGATTTCCAAATCCTTTGTTGCTACCAGTATTATGCAACTGGTAGAAGTCGGTAAGCTTTCATTAGCTGATGATGTAAGCAAATTAGTAGGCTTTACAGTACGCAATCCTGCCTACCCGGATGATGTGATTACACTTCGTATGCTTTTGTCACATACTTCCAGCATTAATGATAAGCAGGGCTATTTTGAACCTGCTGTTATCAATCCTGAGAAAAACAAGGACTGGTCTACATCATACAATAATTATCGCCCGGGAGAAGGTTATCAGTATTGCAACCTCAACTTCAATATGGCTGGCATGATCATAGAACGAATAAGCCAGGAACGATTTGATGTGTATGTAAGAAATCATATTTTACGTCCATTGCAGCTCTATGGCGGGCACTGTGTTGATTCATTAGATGCTTCTCGCTTTGCAACCTTGTATGAATACGATAGCAGCTTACAAACATTTACTGCTTCACCCAATGCTTATCATCCACGTCAGGAGGAGTTGAGAAATTATGTACAAGGGCAAAGTACTTTTATTTTTTCTCCTACAGGAGGTATGAAGATATCAGCGGTAGATTTAGCCCTTTACATGGCCATGCACATGAACTATGGCGAGTACAATGGTGTACGTATACTTAGCAAAGAAAGTGCACAGGAAATGCAGACAGTGGTAGCAGAAAAAGGAAAGTATGGACTTGCCTTATCCACAACAGATAGCTTTATTCCGGCTACTACTTTGATTGGACATACAGGATCTGCTTATGGCCTGTACAGTGTACTATTTTTTAATCCCAAAGAAAAATACGGCATTGTCGCCATAACCAATGGTTGTAATCCAGTATATCAAGGTGGGTATAATCGCCTACTCCAATCAACTGCACAGGTACTTTACACTAATTTTATTCATTAAAGTGTTTGAGCCCTCCTCTCACTTACAAAACGAGCAATACGGGTAGTATCGAATAGAAAAATATTATTTATCTTTCTGGTAAATGTTTACCATGTTCACTCCTACTCCAAAACCTTCAGGCTTTCTTTTATTTCCCTGGGGGCTTTTATCTATTTTCTTAATGCTTATTCTTAATATAGCGCTGAGTGATTCTTGGTTTGGCAATAACTGGAGCTGGATAACACTGGTATTGATTATTCCCGTCGCTATTTTTGAAAACTTTAAGGTAGGCTACTCTACCATGAAAGTTATGTTTCTGAAAGTGATTTACTCGCTACTTTCTTTTTTACTCGTTGGAATGGCTTTTGGTGCGGCATTAGCAGGCTGGCATTTGGAAAAATTTCAGGGTATTCTAAATATTGAAAAAATCCGGCTTCCCTGGTATGTATTGTTAGCCTTGGTTGTTATGCTGCTAATACAAGTAGCTCAATTGTTCAGTATGCTTAAGGCCGTTAAGAGAGAGTTTATGCAATTTGACTCCAACTAAAAAAAATAGCCCTCCAAAGAAGGGCTATTACAACTATCATTTATCTGGAAGAAAATTAATATCGGTTAATTCTTTCCTTCAATAATTTACGTGCAAAGTGTATGCGGCTTTTTACCGTACCTAAAGGTTCGCCAAGGGCATCTGCTATTTCCTGATACCTATAGCCTTCAAAGTAAAGCACAAAAGGCGTTTTGAATATTTCCGGAAGCTGTTGTATTTCTGTATTAATCTCCTTCATCCGCAAGCTTATCTCTGCATTATTATGAGTAGAAGCCTGTTTAAGGTTCAACAAATAATCGTTGGAGGAGTTATCGAAAATAGTTTTCTGCTTCGATTTACGTCTATAGTCGTTGATGAAAATATTACGCATGATAGTGAATAACCATGCTTTAATATTTGTGCCTGCGTTATACTTTTCCTGGTTGGCGAGTGCCTTGTATAATGTTTCCTGATAAAGATCGTTGGCCGTTTCTGAATCTTTGGTAAGATTAACAGCAAAAGGTTTCAGGAAATCGGCGTTGTCAACCAGCATATCATTAAAATCATTCTTTGCCATATCCCAAATTTTTTCAAATTTACTTTAAATGTGCCGCATCTCCAAATTCATTGTTTGAACATTGAACTAATGCGTTACAAATAATAAAGCAAAAAGTTGGCCGAAGAAAAAATGCGCCAAAACCTACAAAGAAGGATTGAGTAGCCTCCCGCTTTCCAGCAAGTTTTTCAGGTCGTCCGTCATTTCGACACGTTGCAAAGCCTCTAAATGCCGGTAATGATGCATATCCGTACCGATGAGTGTATAGTACCCATTTTTTAATAAATACTTAGCCAGCTCTGTTACAGATCTTCCATAATACCCACTGAGAGCTAATAGGTTAAGTTGGAAAATACAACCCATATCTCGCAACTCCGTATAGAACTCCTTATTACTCTGTAAATAGATGTAGCGTTCAGGATGGGCAATTACGGGTTGGTATTGCTGCATCTGCATTTCAAATAAAACTGCTTTTGCATTCAAGGGAGGGTACATCATAGAGAACTCTGTTAAAACTTTGTTATCGTCAAACGTAAGCAGCCTCTCTTTTCTATACAGTAGTTCTTCCACATGTTCATCTAAAAAATATTCGGCAGCAGCTTCCAACTCTACTGCAATGCCCTGCTCTTGTACGGCCTGCCGCACTATCTGCAGTTGCTCATGGATAATAGTCGGTGTATTTTTATACATATCCCATAAAATATGGGGAGTAGTAATTAATTTTTTATATCCTAAATCGGCGAGTCCTTTAATTAATTCTATAGAATCCTCTATATCACGAGCCCCATCATCTATGCCCGGCAGCAGATGTGAATGCATGTCGGTTCCTATCATTCCATACGCTACTCTTTCTTTCTTCTTTGCAAAAAAATTAAACATGATTCTTTTTACTTAATAACTCATTATATAAAGCTGCCATATCATCCACTAATCTACGATAACTATACTTCTTCATAACATGACTCTCACCAGCATTGCCCATTGTATTACGCAATGCATCATCTTCTACCATGCGCAAAAGGTTTTCACAAAAACCTTTTACATCTTCAATGGCACTTAATATGCCTGTTTGCCCATTTGCTACTACATCTTCTACACCGCCTACTCTCGTAGCTACAATCGGCTTCGCCGCCGCTAGTGCCTCGATAAGGCTTACGGGAGTACCTTCATTAAAAGAAGTGAGTGTAATTATATCTGACCCGGCATTGATAGCATCGATATCACTTCGCCAGGAAGTAAATAGTAAGGGTTGTATATGCACGGTATCCTTTTCGGTAGAGAAACCTATTCCTAACGATTTTGCCTTTGCCTCCAAAGCCGATCGCGACTCTCCATCACCTACAATAACGGCTCTGATTTTTTTACGGCTGTGCTGCAAAACATGATGAATCGCTTCGATAAACAAATCATGGTTTTTTATAGGTACAACCCTGCCAATAATCGTTATCACGATTTCATGGTCCTTAATATCAAACTCCTTCCTAAAATTTTTTCTTTTCTCGTCCCGCTGCTCTTGGAATTTATCCAAATCCAGCCCAAGCGGAATTACTCTGAATTTATTTTCCTTGGCTATGCGAAAATCATCTACCAATTCTTTGCGCTGCTGTTCACTTATTGCAATAATAGCATCGGTATTTTTCCCCAGCCTTCTTTCGATATTTACAAAAAGCTTTGTTTTGAAAGGATTAAAGTAAGAATGAAAAACATGGCCGTGAAAAGTATGTACCACTACGGGTACTTTCATCTTTTTGGCCGCTAGGCGACCGATAGCTCCAGGCTTAGCAGCGTGTGTGTGAATAATGTCCGGTTTAAAATCTGCTATCAGTTGCTTCATCCGCTGGTAGGCTTTATAGTCTCTACGAGGATCTAACGAGCGCCCCATTTCAGGGATATATACGGGCTCAATTCCTAATGCCTGAGTTACAAAACTGGCATCCTTTTCATGTCCTTCCCTCTCCCCTACGACGAGTAAGGTTTCAAATTCGGGCGACATATATTTTGTGAGGTAGCTGGCATTCAACAAGGGACCACCTACTGCAAGACGATTAAGAATACGGAGAATGCGGGGCATAAGTTAATTGAAGATTATAACGAGCTAATTCCTATTCACCACATAAAATAAATTACTTTCGTAATCATTATGCGTCTATTACAAATATAGACTTAGCTAATAACTATTTAGCAACTACAGATGAACAACTATCTTACAGGCTTAGATATTCTACAAATTATATTGTATTTGCTCATTATTATGGCAATTGGGTATAGTTTTTCTAAAAAAGTCAAACATGTTGTTATCAGGAAATATTTTATCCGTGGACTTACTTTGAAACTTGTATGTGGTCTGGGGTTCGCTTGGCTTTATGTGTATTATTATGGGGGCGGGGATACACAAATGTATTACAGAGGCGCTAGAAATATATTTGAAACAATTTTTTCTTCACAAGGCGGTATAGAGGCATTATGGGATACTACTCCAGAATTAAGAGGATCCGCCTCTACTGTTTTCACACAACGAATTACCGGTTGGATAAACTTATTTGCACTTAATTCTTTTTGGTCCTGCACACTGCTATTTGCAGCACTTTCCTTTATCGGACAATGGCTACTTTTTATTAGTTTCTATAGAATTTACCCTTATCTACATAAACAACTTGCCATTGCAACCCTTTTTATTCCAGGTGTAGCTTTCTGGAGTTCCGGTATTATGAAGGATAGCCTTTGTATGCTTGCTATAGGCGTCATCATCTACTGTGTTCAAAATATTTTTCTCTTTAATCGAAATAAAATCACCTCCGCAATAATAGTAATTGGCTCATTTTATATGATCATTATACTTAAAGCCTATATTGCATTAGCACTTCTCGTGGCTATCTCTTTATATGCATTACTGTCTTTAAAGTCAAGAATTCGGAATAATAAGGTGAGGATTCTTGTTATGCCAATTGCTGCTGTCATTATTGCTGGAAGCACATTACTTGCCATTAACCAAATTGGCGATTCATTAAAGCGTTACTCACTTGAAAACATAGTTGAAACGGCTCAAGTGTACCAAAACTACCACTTACGCACTTCTATTGCTGGTCGTGGTTCGGAAGTAAGAACTGGCTCAGGCTATTCTCTTGGGGAAATCAACTACAATAGCTCCTTAGGCATAATTTCTAAAATTCCTTTGGCTATCAATGTAACATTTTTCAGACCTTATATCTGGGAAGTAAACAATCCAGTAATGTTACTTTCCGCAATTGAAAGTATAGCATTATTGATATTTACAATTCACTCCTTTTGGAAAGTCGGTATTCGTCGCTTCTTTATAATATTCTTCACTTCAAAAGAAGTAATTTTTGCAATGAGTTTCGCTCTTATTTTTGGATTTGCTGTTGGGTTTACAACTTATAACTTTGGCTCCCTTGTAAGATATAAAGCCCCTTGTATACCATTTTATGTTATAGCCTTGGTGTTAGTTCAACATTTGGGATACAAAAATTTATCAAGTAAACACCTGCTCAGAAAGAAATCGTTTGCTTCTTACAAATCTAATTAATCGTCTTCTTCAGTACCTGGTTTCACAATAGCAAGAATTAAGGGAAATGCATAATCAATTGAATAAAACGACTCAATTTTTTTTCTTGCCTCCTTGCCCATCTTTGCTCTCTCTACAGGATTCTCTTTGAGAAACATAATTTTTCCTTTCCATTCCTCAATTGTATCACAAACAAAACCGTTGATGCCATCATCTACAATCTCTGCATTTACTCCCACTGGAGAAACTAAAGCCGGAATTCCTAATGCCATATATTGAATAGCCTTGAAGCCGCACTTCCCTCTTGTCCAGTCATTTTCAACCAGTGGCATAATGCCGGAGTCAATCTCAAGCAGATCATTGATTTCATTTTCTTCAACCCATTTTACAAAAGTGACATTACTATTTTTCAGATTTTCTGGTTTCCTGTCGGCTATTATAACATAGCGTATACCGCTGCCTTCATCATTAAGTAGTTCTTCAAGTTGAAGCAAATAACGGATTGTTGAATAAGAACCTGTCCATCCTACTCTATAATCAATATGCGACACATGCTGCTTAAGAATATTATACTTCTTTTTTGTATCTACTACAGTAGGTATTACGATTACTCTATCAGTAAACTGTCTGGCATAATTGGCTAAGAAGTCATTTCCGGTGATCACCCTATAAGATATCCTGCAAATCCGGGCTACCTTCCCATAATTTTTTAACCAGATCATCAGTTTATTTCCCTTTCCATCCTGAGGCATCCAAATCGCGTCGTCAAAATCATAAACAAGCTTCTTCTTAAATATTTTACTTAAAATATATTCGAAAATCGGAGGTCCGATAGGAGATGCACCCCGTTGAATAAATATATATTCAAACTTTGTATAACTTTTTAGCTTCACTAACCTGCTGAAATAAGCAACAAAAACAAGCCACGCTTTTAATGGTAAGTTTCCTTTACGTAAAAGCCTTTCGTACGTATTAGTTGAATAGAAACAATCTGTTTCAAAAGATATATTTGCCTCCTTGAAATACGGGAAAAATTGCTCAAAACGGAATCGTTGACTTGGCGCCTGATTCTCTGGATAAATACACAAAAAAAGAATGTCTTTCTTCACTTCACGCCTTTATTAATCCAGTTCAACAAATATTGAATAAAAGTTGGATGATACCACAGCTTGCCTTTTCGATCGTCCTTCCTAGGCTGTAGTATTTCAGATTTGTTTAAATATGCATCCATAATCTGAGCGAGATGTGGCAACGCCTCTCCAAGCTGAATGAGTGGGTAGGTAAAAAAATTATCTTTTTTTGTTGGCTTAATGACTATCTGCTTCAATATTCCTCCTGTATCAATTCCACTATCAACCAAATGAATGGTTACCCCGCAATGTTGCGGCTCTTTATTTGCAAGAGCCCAATACCCTCCGTGCACTCCCCTGTATTGAGGTGTTATCCCCGCATGTATATTAATAAAAGGGCATTTTACTGATTCTAAGATATTTTTAGAAATAATACGTGTTCCATTAACAATAATTAGAGTAGGATTTATAGTTTTCAATAAATTAATAGTATCCGTATCGTTAACAGATGAAACATTTACAATTCTGCCTTCCGGAATAGCGCTTTCCGAAAAAGAATATATTTTTAACAGTTTCTTCTCTCTACTTCTCGCACATATTCTAATTAAGGGGGAAAAAAATCCCTGAAAAACAATCTGACCAAAAACAGTAAACACACCCAACTTCTTTATACGTCTTCGAATTAGTTTTTTTTTCGATACACCGCTTTCTTGTATCACTCCATCAATCCTAAAAAGGTCGCTTAAAAAGTTGTAAAGTATAGTGCTTGATCTGGATGAACCCAGTAGTAAGACAATCTTCTTGCTTTCTTCCTGCATGGCTTTTATTTCATCTTACTTACTACATCACTAACTTCATTCATCGTGAAGCTAGAGAATTTGTATTCATTTCTTAATTTCTGATAATATTTCAAAATCTCTTCCAGAAATTTTATATTTTTTTCAGTATTAACTCCAAAATTATGAGGGTGCCACCACAAATGATAAATATGACCTCTTTTTGCGGCTGCAAGCATTCCTGATTTAATTCTTCTTAACCGTAAGTGTTCTAATATGGCCAATTTACGGCTATAAGGTCGCAAAAATCGACTCGCAGGAATATTACATAGTCCTTTTGTATCACTAATTTCTTCCCACTTATAAATATTGTGCCCTGATATATTCATATATGAATCAATCAATCTAGCCGCCCTCCTTCCAAGTGTTTCCTCGTCCCGGTTTCTGGCATTATACATCCATACATTTTCATTACCGCGGTAACTAGTAAATCCAAGCTTTTTAATAACAGTTAAATACTCTTCATTAAATTGGTTACGAGGAAAAACAATACTATTCAAAACTATATTTCTTTTTTTTGCAATATTCACAGCCCCTGTTAAATCAGCTTCGAATGCTAATGTTGTCTGTCCCTTTTCTAAACAATAGTAATGGCAAAATGTATGACTTGCTATCTCATGCAATCCACTGGCAGTTATTTCATTAATTAAAGAAGGAGCATAATGTAAGGGATCGTCGTATTCACTTTCTCCTATTTTCTCCATTTCAGTAAAATATGGCGACAGTGACTTATTAAGATATTCAGGTTTATGAATAGGACTATAGTTTATTATATCCTGTCTAGAATCTGCAAACAACAATCCTACCGTTGCAAAAGTAGCATGTACATCATATTTCTTAAAAAGATCAAGCATGGCGGGAATAGCTTTTTTCACTCCATAAAGATTTTTCAGGTATGCTGTTCTTGACGTTGGCTTATCAAAAACGCCCCACATAATTTCAAAATCAAGAGAAATTACTAGCGCACCGTTCATTTGATTAGAATATTTTAGCACCTGTAGGTTTTATCACTTTTTACTTACCCAAAACATTTTCGTAAACAGAGCGGTATAATGAAACTCCTTTATCAAGAGAGAAATAATCAATGGCACCTTGACGTATTTGTTCGGAATCAAAGTTTGTCCTTTTCAAACTAAAAATTGCTGTTTCATACTCCTTATCACTAAACCCATTTAATACAATCCCTGCATTATTGTCCTTAATTATTTTATCTGTATCGCCAATGCTTGCATTGCAAACAATAGGCACCCCCATCGCCATCAGCTCTCCCTGCTTTACTGGCGAAGAAGCTTTTTTTGAATAAGCAGGCTTTATAAAGAACAAACTAACATTGCTGATAGATATATGCAAAGGCATTTGAGCCCGGTCCACCCTCTTTATCCTAATGCAATCCGTTGAAAGCCCGTGCCTATTTGCAGCTTCGGTTATCATCGTTTCCGGCTCGCCTGTTAATAGCAGGAAGAAAGTATTTGGATAGCTATCAATAAACTTTTTGACAAATGATATCATTTCACCCAACATATACCAAGTTCCCAGTGATCCCACATAGGAGATTACTGTCGCCTCACTAGGAATATTCAGCTCTTTTCTCAATAAATTCTTATCTGCGTGAGAAATACTATTTGGATTAAAAAGACTGGTATCTGCACAGCAAGGTATAACAGTAATATCGAGCGGCTTTGCTGTCAACCTCCAGGAAAGAATTTCATTTTTGGCATTTTGAGTAAGGCTTACTACATGATCCGCTGCTACTAAAAAATCCTTCTCTTTCCTCTTAAAATAATTATAGATATTCCGGAAAAGTGGATTACTCTTTTTCCAGATATTTCCATCGATCCGTTCATCTGCCCAGAATCCGCGCATATCAAACAGAAAGGGTATTCTTGTTTTTTTCTTCAGCTCCAAGCCGGCCAAAGAAGGTATATAGCTGCGGCAGTGAACAAGATCAAACTTTTCTTTATTATTAAGTTTTCTGGCTAACCGCTTCATCCGCCAGGTATCAATAAAGGTAGAAATCACTGGTGGTCTCTTTGTGTAATTTAAAGGATACCAACTTATTCCTATCTTATCACAAAAACCTTTAACCCTTATTCCATTTCTCGCATAAGCTTCTTTTTTTTCAAAGCTTATTATTGTAAACGAATAGATTCCCGTTTTCGTTAGCCCTTCAAGATAGGCAAGCACCTGCGATTGTCCCAACGGATCAGTCATGCCGGTGTATGACAGGTATAATACCTCTTTCACTGACTATAAATAGGTTTTAATAAAAAATTTCTATCTGCCCCTACAAAAGGCAACACTCCTTGTATAGAAAGCACGCCACTCTGTTTAATTATTTCCCACTCTCCTTGTTCATTTCCCTTCACCTCTACTTTTGTAATTCCGGTTGTTTTTTGCATATCAATGATTCTCCCAACGGGGCTACGAAGCGTGAGAGGGCCCTGATTATTTATGGTAAAACTCTTTTCATTTTTTACATTAAAATAAAGATTATTCCTTCCAAATGTCCATAGCTTTTGCTGAAAACTAGCAACAATAGCATATTGAACATTTCCAGTAAAACTTAATGTGAAGCCATTTTTGGAATCATCAATTACAGCTATATAAGTTCCTACTTTAAGTTTATCCAATGAAATACTTTTCATTGGCTTCCTAGGCTCTATGGTTATAGACAATAGCGAAGGCTCCCCATCAGTATTAAGTAACTGGTTGTAAGGGTAAATATCAAGCTTGAGTGGTTTATATTGGTGCGCTTTTATTAATCCGGCAGACAAGTTAATACTGGTTGAAGGGTCATTTAGATTTATAATAATCCTGTGCCCGCCACGAAGTTGTACAGGAGCAGCATTTACCTGTACTCCGGATGATCCGGTTCTTTTTTTTGCCGTTTTATCTTCAAATTGAGATTCTTCCGGAAAGTTCACTAAACTCGTTTTTTCCTCTTTGTTCAAAGAACTTGTCATCTGCACAATTAACCGATCTATTTCTTCCAGTCCTATTCGCTGATTGTTTTTCTTCCAGACTGCCTGTGGATCATTAAACTTCATATTTTTTTTACCCTCCACAGCAGCATTCGCAATCCTTCTAAATAATGGATAGCTAGCGACAATACCATCATCCTGTATCCTATAGGCATAATTAAGAAGAGTTACGAGGTTCTTATCTGTCTCATCCTCTCTCCATTTTTTAAAGAGGTGAACATAATATATATATTGTTTAAGTTGTATCAATCGCTGCTGCACATCATTCCTGTATTCTTTTTTAGATGCGGTATTTATCAGCTCTATCCAATGGAATATATCTCCATCTAATGGAATAAGCTGTCGGTTATTTTCCCAGCTATTATACAGCTTTCGAATATCATCAGCAGCGTTTCCAAACATATTGGTAAAAAAATTTTCTACTTCCTTTTCAACGTTAGTATTAACATCCCACAATAATCTCGCAGCAATATAATGACCCAACCCCCTGCTGATCCAACCAATATTGGTTTCAGCTGTAAAAATTCGCATTCCTCCTTCATAGTAATCTCTCAATTTTTTTACATTAGAGATTTTAGACCCTTTCGGTTGCCCCGGCATATCCCAGTCCCAGGCCATCACACCATAATAATCACGAACTCCGAGTGTAATTCCTTTTTTACCCCACATATCAAACAAGTCTTCAGTTCTATGCGCTGATTGATTTAAGGCAGTTGCTATCAATACAACAATATTAGGCTCTATATCAAATTGAGGAGGTGCTGCATGAAAATTGTATGCATATAGTCCAACTTTTACTTGCGGGTATTTCTCTCGTACCGCTTTAGCCACACGGTTTGCCAAATAAAATACTTGTTCACTTGGACCTCCTATTTTTTGTGAAGCAGAACTAGTAGAAAATCCACCTCCATCTGATGGATCCATTGAAATCATAATAGGAGCATCTTTATTATTCTTACGGCGCTCAAGAACCTGAGCAAAAGCATCCTTAATCAATAACTGAACCAATGCTTCATTCGCCACCTCAAATTTTGGATTTACTGGAATCGTACCTTTGGACACTCTCTGTGCAAAGTATTCAGGATGTTGTAAAAAAATCGCCCTATTTCGTTTTACAATAGCATCATACGCGTGACCCGCATTTACCTCCTCTCCGCCTTGAAGATTAGCTTCAAACCATTTAGCATAGTCCTTGTCCGCTACTTTTGAACCAGTTCCATAAGCATACCAGATACGGCGATGCTCGAAAGATGGCGTGATAGTTTCGCTGATTTCCTTAAACGGTGTTTTCAGTTTTGGAATAAACTCCCATTGTTGGCCGGGAAAATAATATCTAAACCCCAGATAGTTTAAATACCAGTATACTCCATTTAAAAGAGCCGCTTCAGAGGAACCTACTATTGACAAGGATTGATAATCTCCTTTTATGCGAAAAGTGCCTATGGAGTGGTTATGCAAATCATCTTCAGGCATATTGCTTTTAGTAACAATAGAAAAATGGATTCCTTTAGCTTCGTTCTTATTATTAAAAAATATTTGATCTTCCTTGATAGCAGCTTTCAAAAGTTCTTGCCTTAATACAGATTTAGCTTTTAACTCCTGTGAAAAACATACCCTTGTTAATGAGACACACAAACATGCAATGGTTAAAATTTTTAACATACCATCTTAGATTTAATTCTACCAAACGATGTTTTCGTACTTGGACTATTGTGTCAATAAAAAGTTAACCGTGATTTGGAAGATTAACTGTAACTGGTGGCTGCTCTTTTTTTCTACCAGAACGCTCTTTCCAGTTATTCAGTAAGTCGATTTTTTTTTGATCTGTCCACATACTGGTAAAAAAAAGCTCCCCCTTTCCCAAACTTATCTGTGGTACAGATGAATGGGGAGGAGCTGCTGTTATCAAATAATGGATAGAAGTAAGGTACAATTCATGTGCTTTCTCCATAACATATTTTTGTACCTCCTTCAAGCTTTCGCAGTCCTTAATATCGACAGCCTCACTTACTATAATATTTCCGCTATCTATCCCAGAGTTTATCCACATTATTGTATTTCCAATTAACTCCTCACGATTATTTGCTATACACCAGTTAGTACAATTCGGTCCGCCTTTTACATAAGGAGACAGCCCTGTATGCAAATTAATAATTCCAATAGTTGAATCTATTGTTATTAGAGGTTCTTTAACAAGTCCCGTACCACTTACAACAATCAAATCAGGAGTCAAGCTTTCTGTAAATGTTTTTGCATCGGATGTATTAATATTTTGCACTTCTATTATTGGTACATTCGGCCAATTGGGATATATAGATTTATAATTTTTTTGCAAACTATTCCATGCTTCATCAATTGACCTAAATCGAATTCGTTCGTAAATCTTGCGGAAGAGACTCTTTTTCTTTCTTTTGTTTAGATCTCGTCTTTTTTTATCTATAACAATACCAGATATCCCAAATTTTTTATGTATTTTATTTGCTAATGCTCTATGATTTGCCGCAGATCCGCACCATAGTACAATATTTTTTTTCATTTAAATAGCCTTTTTGCGGTACCATACAAGCCACTCATTCTTGCTTTTATCTTATACCAGTTTTCCTGATAAAGCTCTACACGTGGAATAGCGTACAATGAGTCATTGGTTGTATTATAAAATTTTTGCTCCACAGCCAACCCAAATTTATATCCTACTTTTTTACTTACTGCTATAACCTTATTATCAAAGCTTCCAATTGGATAGGAAATTGTTTCAGGAGGCTTACCAAGTTTATCTCGAAGAATCTCAAAAGAGATGGAGAGTTCCTCTTCAATTTCAGCTTCAGCCTCTAATCTTCCCAGCATAGGATGTGTATGTGTGTGTGAGCCAATTGTAAACCCCAAACTGGAAAGCTGTGAAACATCGCTCCAACTCATCATTAGTTTTTCCGGAATTTCAATTGAGCTTTGTTCTACAAGCAATTTTAAAACTTCTAGCCTCCTTACATTAGGAAGTCCTTTCATCCACGGCTTCAACCTCTTACTAGCCTTAGAAAATTTTCCATCAACTTCAATTCTTCTCAATTCATTTGGAACATATTCTGCGTTTAACTCGAGTTTTAAGTTAGAAGAGTTTTGCAAAATAAAATCAACAATATATGTCCATGTTGGTACATTTTTATCAATACAGTCTGTAACCACATAAAACGATGCTGGACAGGAATACTTCTTTAAAATTGGTGCAGCATATTCAATATTATCTTTGTAGCCATCATCAAAAAGTACTGTTGCTAATGGCTTTTTAGAACTCTTCCAATAATCAACATCATTAAGAAAATTTTCTAGATTTACTATACAAAACTGCTTATTGAGTTTCTTAATAATTTTTTCGAAAAGTTGTGGTCTCATTGGAGGCCACATAAAATCGGCCTGTTCAGACACTCTATGAAACAAAAAGTTTTTAACAATCATTTCTTTATATCCTGTTCTTTTGCAATAAATAAACTCTTAAATTTACTCATATGTGCCGAGAAGGAGAATCTTACCAGATAGTCTTGCCTTACTGAAATCGAGTCTAATAATGATGTTGGGAATATTTCTAAGATATTTTGAAGTTTAGCTTTAAAAGACTGTCCATCTGTTGCAGTAAAGCTATATCCATTCTCGTTATCTCTAATTACCTCTTTTAGGCCGCCTGCATCAGATGCAATGATTGTTTTTCCTAACATCAATGCCTCTACTGCTACATTTCCAAAACCTTCATGAATGGAAGGAATAATAACTAGATCGCTTTGATATATTTTCAACAAAAGGTCTTCATTTTCTAAAAAACCTGTAATGGCTACATGATTTTTTAAATCGTTGTTAATGATATAATTTTGCAGCTCCCCTTCTAAAGGGCCCCCACCTGCAAAAGTCACCTGACACCTGTTTTGCAGTTCCTGTGGTAATGATTGATACACTTCTAGGAAAAGAAAATGTCCTTTACTCGTATGAAGTCGACCTGGTACTATTAATTGTATAGTATCTTTTTTCCTGAAGCCTATATTTTCTTCTTTAATATTAGAGTACACATCGTGTACAGTATTATGAATAACAATAGATCTATTTAGCGTTAATCTCTTTTGGATATTTTCTTTTACCGCTTCAGAAATGAATATTGCAGTATTATCTACCCTAGAGGCTAGCTTTGATTGTATCCAATTAAAAACAAATTTGGGAATAGTATTAAGCGGTGATGCCTGGTATTGCATCGATCTGTGGTAAGTAAAAAGTTTTAGTCTTGGATTAAAAACTCTTAACACTCGGCCATACCAATGGCCGAGTGGTAGATTGGCTACAGTATGTGTTATTTTATTTTTTCTACTAAACTTGTATAACCTTTGAAACAACCTTATTGAAATAAAAGCAGTTTTGAAATTTAAAACACTACTCTTTACACTCAAAATCAAAATCCTGTCTTCGGGCAATTCTATTTTATTCAAAATGGCTAAATCCTGATGAAGTACACATAAATACACCTCCCAGTTATCTTTATATAAAGCATTTATCTGTTGTGCCGTTTGATGTTCAGCTCCGCCGGGCTTTAAGGATGGCAGTATAAATAATATTCTTGGATCGCTTGCCTTCAAAATAGTTTTTCTATAAATAGCGTTTAATGAAATTTACCAGCTTCCTTTAATTTTTGATAATGTTCAATATTTCTATGTTTAAATACAATTGCGGGATGCCCACCGGCAATGGCATACTTTGGAATACTTTTAACTACTACGCTTCCAGCCTGAATAATCGCCCCTTCCCCAATAGTAACTCCTCCTAAAATCATTACACCTTGTCCTAGCCAAACGTTGGCTTCTATAATAATATCTTTATGAATATATGTATTGTCATAAGGAATCGCTACACCAAAATCATAATTGTGGTATGAAGTAAACATATGACAATCTCTACCAGAATGAAAATTGTCTCCAATAACAACCTTACCCTTACCATAAATTTTCATGCCATTAAGATTGATGTTCTTACCAAGCCATGTGTTTAGGTTAATATAAGATGGGCCATTAACACGCAATGGCTCCTCATACGATTTACACATTCTAACACGCCCCCGCGCTTATACCTTTTGTTTATTAGGCTCTTTATAAGATTTTTTAAGCCCTTCAGCATGTCTTTAATTTTTCAAGTAGTAGTTGGCAATTATAAACACAGTTTTTATTATAAAGATACGCCCCAGCTTCTTGCACATCTTTTGACCATTCTTTTTGGAATAGATCGTTTTCAAAATATGCTGAAATAGTGCTAGTGATATTGTCCAAACCGCATACTCTTATTGCTTTCATAACCATACTCTCCTGAGAAGAAAATGTATGAATACCCATAACTGAAACATTTGTAGTCATTGTAATTGCTGGCACCCCCATTGCAATGCATTCGTATAGAACCGTTGAATCAAATCCAATCACCAAATCTGAATTCAAAAACAATTTGTAAACACTTTCTTCATTTCCAACAATTCTAACATTTTCATTTGCCTCTGCAAACTGATAATAAGCATCGACATGAGCTTTGGGCTCTCTCGGGTGCATTTTCACAGCTATACAAACTCTCTTTCTAAGCCTCAATTCAACAATCTTATTTAGTAGTAATAGTGTTGCCTCTGGAACGTGCCATTGCGTTGGTATAAGTATTGAAATCTCGTTAGGGTTTCTTCTCACAGACATTTCTCTATACATATCTATTCTTATATTGCCTACTGGGGCCACTTCGTGATCAAACCATAAGCTATTTTCCAAAAAAGATTTTTTAAAATACTGCCCAAACACTGCAATTCTATCTGGCAATATTAACTGATTTCTCAAGCTACCAACAGTTGCTCTATCCATCATATAATCTGGCTTGTACATATCAACATGCCCATGCTGATTTTCGATTACTCTTATTTTTTCCTTTTTCGCTGCTGCCATCATTCCACTTGCAATACTATCTGTTACAATAACAATCGATGGTTTCAAGATTTTAAAAAAAAATCTATAAAATTTATACTCAACTTGAAATTTTAAAACAATAAATCGGAGTCTGTCAGCATATCCTTCTTTTTTAATACCATCTATCAAAAGATGACTATCCATATCTTCAGCTAAGGCATTTATTAACTCACTCCTTTTTTTTACCTTTTTATACACCTTTGCGAACAATCTAGTTACTGACCCAAGAAATGACAAATTGATGTCTGGTAAAAACACTCCGTGACCTTCGTTTTTATTTGAACTCCGATGTTCAATATAAATAGCTTTATCCCTTGGAAAAAAATTCATCCAGTGATCTGCAAAATTATTAATATACTTATCTTTTTCATTTTTTTCAAACCTATATGCTCCATGACCTACTATAAATGCCGATCCCTTTTTCTTGCGTATTTTCAAATAGAGTAAGACAAAAGGGAAAAAAAAGAAAGAAGAAATTACACCTTGTGAATTACCCTTTCCTTTTAAATTTTTATTAGGACTATCTTTAATGAGACTATAAAATAATGGCCTCTTTATTATCTGCCAAGCTAAAAACTCTTGAATCCTAAATCGGTTATAAAACGAAAAACGTTTTATTTCATATTCGCTTAATAATCTTGCTATATCTCTTACATTTCTAGACATACTCAATTCATAGTTGACATCACCTTCTACTAAACCACTGCCTTAATACCATTCATGATTTTTTTCACACTAAACAAGCATAAAAAAACAATTATTAACGAGATTATAATTTTAGCAAGAAAAAAAAGCTCTACAACAAACACAGCAATAACAGTTAATAGAATTGTTACAAAAAGCCATATTATGGGATAATAATTTATAGAATTCACTTTCTTGAATTCTTTTAAGTAAAATCCAGCATACCCCATATACATTAAAGAAACAAATGTTGTATATGCAGCAACTTTAAAGCCCATAAATGGTATTAAGACGAAGTTAAGTATGACACTTATAAGTCCTGCGACAAAAGAGACTTTCAACAAAATTTTTGTCTTCTCTATATATAGCAGCTTGTTAACTGAACCAATATACATTGGGCGATAATTATAACCCATGATAATGATAATACCCAAAGGGTAAATATTTCTCAAAACCTCATTCCTTATTAGAACATCAAATATCTCTTTTAGCCAAATTGCCAGTATGAATGTAATTGCAAAAAAAAAAATTTGTAGAACAAAAACAGTACTTCTGGCTTCTTTTTCATCGTTTCTTTTATACGCACTATTCATTAAAGGTCCGGCTGCAAGATTAGCAGCCATTGCTAATGCATTCACTAAATTACCAATAGTATATGCCACATTATATAGACCGATATCACCTGTAGGTACATTTACAGCTTTCATTATTACTCTATCTGAAGTGTTTACCAAAAATGCTGAATAATAATGAGGGATTGTTGGCAAAGAAATAGTTAGAAATCGTTTTATCGTTTTACGTTTATAATTAAAAATTGGAGAAAATCCTAACTTTTTATTGAGTGGTATCCAATAAGAAATATTATTAAGCATTGATGTAATACACGTAGAAAGAAACCAGCCGATATATCCCAATTTTAAAACCGCAATAAAATATATGTTAAGTATAACAGTAAGAACACCAAAAACCATCGTTCTTATACCTACTTGTAATGGCTTCTGTTTCAACTGGTAATAAGTTGTACATATAGTTGAAGTTGGACCTAGAAAAACGATAGGCAATACATTTAGTAACACTATTAACCACTTATTACTCATTGCTTCGTGGGGAATAAAAAAAAACAAAACTAGACTTAGTAAGATAGTATAGGGAATATTCCAAATAGTTAAAAATCCGTATACTTGTCTCCATGCCCACTTATATTGAGAAGGGCTCTTATAAAATGAGTTCACCAAGACAACACGTAGTCCAAGTGTACTTAACACAGCAATCATACCTCCCACTGCAGTAACAATTCCAGTCACCCCGAAATCAAGCTCTGTGAAATGAGGTGTTATTATAGGCAATGCTATAACTCCAGCAAACTTAGTTATCTGTGGTGCGAGACCATAAATAGCAGTATGTGATAGAAGTTTTTTTAACACTAAAAAATTATAAGAAAATAACAGAGTTGCCTACAAGTCGATTTTAATCTATTCAGAGTCAATCGACAGTTTTATTCAAACAATAACTTTACAAATCAAAAAAATCTAAACTTAGCAATTGTGCTATTTTGTAGTGCATCCAAATAAGTATTCTGCGTATCTAAAATCCTCAATGGTATCAATATCAACGGATCTATTTCTAGGCATGATATATGCAAAACTATTATCCCCGTAATAGCTTCTTTTTTCAAAAATCATTTTCCTTTTAAAAATGTATATTGAACCGTTAGGATAATAAGTAGACTTATAGTCCTGTCTATTTAAAAGCTGATCCGGAAATATACTTTTGATTATTCCCTCCTCGCTAATTTCTTTATGCCAGTAGATTGGATGTTGTTCTAATGTATAACTCACTACAGAGTCTGCCTCTTTCTCTCTAAAAAGTTCTATCGCCCTGTTAATATCATCAGCTGTTCGTAGCGGACTTGTAGGCTGTAAGACAACAACATCATCTAAACTCATTCCATATTCCTTTTCAAGCAGAAGCAGTGTATACAAATACGTATCAATTGCACTCGCCGTATCAGTGGCTAACTCGTTAGGGCGTAAAGAAGGAGCCCATGCACCAGATAAAATTGCAAAGTCTAATATTTCCTGATTATCTGTTGAAACAAATACTTTATCAATATACTTACTTTTAAAAGCAGCCTCAATACTATGTAGGATTAACGGTTTGCCGCCAAGAGGCTTCATATTCTTTCCAGGCAAGCCTTTGGATCCACCACGAGCAGGTATAATAGCAAGCATACGCGATTAAATTAAAGCTGTATATGTTTAATATCTTCCTGTGCTTTTCTAAAGTCTTCGGGCTTACCAATGTCTAACCAATACCCTGTTATAGGATACGCAACTATGTTTTTATTGTTCGCTAGTAACGTTTCCATAAGATCTGTTATATCATAAAATTTTTCACTAGGAATCATTTCTAATATTTCTTTACGTAACAGATAAATACCGGCATTAGAGTAATAAGTATATCTTGGTTTCTCTTTTAAAGATTTAACCGAATTCTCCTCATCAACTTCTAGTACAGCATAAGGTACATCCACGTGATATGAGGTAGCAGCCACCGCCATATCTGCATTGGTTGACTTAAAGGTATTATAGAAGTCAGCAAAATCTATATTTGTTAATATATCACTATTCATGACCAAAATGTCCTGATATTTAAATCTTTCGACGAGCAAAATTGAGCCTATAGTGCCCAATGGTTCTTTTTCACGAACGTACTGAATTACTGCTCCTTTCGTTTGACCATTACCAAAATAATCTTCTATTTGCTGTCCCAAATAGTTTATACTCATATTTATAGTTTTTATCCCATATTTTATGAGTCTGTCTATATTATGTTCTATTATAGCTTTATCCCCGATTTTTAATAATGGCTTGGGTGTTGTTGAAGTAAGAGGTCTTAATCTCCTACCCTCACCCCCTGCCATTAATACAGCATCAACAGGAACAATTGTATGTTGTAGTCTAAAATTTAAAATATCTATCACCGAACCATTTTCATTCAGGATAGGGATAATTTTTAAATTTTTTCTTTTGAGCTCATCAATCTTATTTTGCGTAAATGATCCCTGAGTAATATAAAAAGGATTGGGTTGAACAAAAGCTAAAATAGGATCGTCAAAACCAAGATTTTTAAGAAACCCTCTTCGCAAATCACCGTCGGTAAGTGACCCTAACAGTTTGTTATTTGTATCTACAACAAACAATATGGCGTCACTGCTTAACTCATTTAACAGAAAAAGTGCCTCTTTTACAGAAGAAGAGCTCTTGACTAAATGCTTAAAATAATGCGGTATATTCATATTATATGAGAAATTTGAAAAATATTAGTCAAGATATTCTTTATAAATCGGCCTATCTTCTTTCAAATCCAATTTTGCTTTTCTTCCAATTACAAACTCCAGAAACTCAGGAGCGATTCCATCTCCAGGCCTTTTAAAATCAATATCAGCATACTGAATAACTTCTCCTGCCTTTATCTTACGGGTTGTAACAATACTCCTTCTAAAAGATTCAATTTTTTCCTTACTTTCTGTTACCATTATTCGAGCCGATCCCATTGACTCATATATTTTTCTTGATCCGGAAACTATTATTCTCATTTCCTCAGGTGTTGCAGAAACTTTATGATCCCACCCTTCCATATTTTTATCAAGAGTGAAGTGCTTCTCAATAATACAAACCCCCTTGGCTACAGAAGCCAGTGGAACTTCAAAACCAAGCGTGTGATCAGAAAATCCTATTGGATAGTGCGGATATAAGGTACGAAGTGTATCAATATTATTTAAGTGAACATCTTCATTTCTGGGTGGATAAGTTGATACACAATGAAGTATTATAATGTTTTTATTTCCTTGGTTTTCAATCGTCCTTATTGCTTTATCAATTTCGTGTAATTCACTCAGGCCTGTTGATATAACAACCGTCTTTTGCTTGGAAGCTATATATTCTAAGAATGGATAATTGTTCAGATCCATGGAAGCTACTTTTATAAAAGGAGCTTCCATGTCTTCAACCAAAAAATCTACCTCTCGCTTTGAGAAAGGAGTAGAGGCACAATCTATTCCAATATCCTTTGCAAACCCTTTCATTTCGAGAAGCTCTGATTCGGAAATAGAATATGCCTCTACTATTGATTCAAGAGTGTAATCTGTCCTGTTACGATAATCATCTGCCACAAAATAATTTTCCTCATACGTTTTACTAGAAAAAATTGTCTCTTTTGACCAGCTCTGAAATTTTACACAGTGTGCGCCAGCTTCTTTAGCCGCAAGTATTAATTTCTTGGCCAACACCATGTCTCCATTATGATTAGATCCTAATTCGGCTATAATATAAGGTTCGCAAAAATTATGCACCCATTTATTCGGCGTAAGTTGTATTTTATTCATAGTAATAATTCGTTTCCTCCCACCAAAGGGATTTTACATGAGTATTTCTGTTTTTTTCAATATAATTAGCGAGTCGTTCCTCATCATAAAAAACACAGTTGAGAAAGTCTCTGAGTTTCTCAACTTCCTGCCTAAGTTCAGGATACATATCAATCAGTGCTGCATAATGCTGTTTTTTAACTTCAATACATTTCCCTATACTGCTTTTACTAAGAGTTTTGATCCCCGCTATATTTTCCGTATGCTGCCGGTAGAATATTTGTTCAGATATATATATGGCTTCTGTTTCACGCAAAACTTTATAAAACAAATACCAATCAACCGCTACAATATGCTTCTGCTCAAATGAAGGGATAGTGATTTTAGTCAAATCAATAGCTGCATTGCCAAGTCCTATACAATTCTTATTTTGAATGAATGTTGAGTTTATCATCGAATGTTCAACAAACCTCTCTTGCCATATGCTCTCATTTACTATCTTACCAGTTGCTGAAACAATTGTTAAATCACTAAATACTACACCCACCCTTTGTAACATTTCAATTGAAGCCTCAACTCTTCGATTGCTCATCCAGTCGTCTGCATCCAAAAAAATCAGGTACTTATATCCTTTCTCCTTACACCAGCATATCCCTCTCCACCGGCTTTCTAATAATGAAATATCCTTTGCATTCAAAAAATGAATACCTATATCACTCTTTACTATGTTGAGAAGAAAAGATTCATCACCACCATCATTAATAATGATCCAGTCAAAATCTTTACTAGTTTGGCTAGCTATACTAGAATATGCATCTTTTATAAAAAACTGAGCAGCTGGATAATATGCCGTAAGTATAGCTATCTCTTTATCCATTTTTTTTAGCCGGGCTGCCAACATAAATACCCGGGATTGTTATATGATTTATAACTGTAGACCTAGCACCTACGATTACTCTACTACAAATATTCACACCGTTTGCCACAACTGACCCGCTCCCAATAAAACTCTCACTACCCACAGTACATCCTCCATTCAAAATAGCACCTGTAGATACATGAACATGTTTTTCAATTACAGCATCATGCTCAACAAGTGATAATGTATTTAGAATTGAATTTTCTCCTATATGTGCGCCAGAGTTTACTATGGCGCCATGCATTACAATAGTTCCCTTTTCAATAATAGCACTTTTGGCAACATAACTTCTTGGGGAAATAATTGTAGCAAGTAGCGCTTGTGATGACTTTAACTTGTCATACAAATTAACCCTTACAGCAGCCGACTTAATCTGACCCACTGTAATTAAAAAAAAATGCCTTTTATTGGATAATACCTCTATTTTGTTATCTCCACCTACTACCGGATATCCCATAACCTTCTCCTCTGCTATAGCGTCATCTATTATACCCTCTATCAAATATTTTCCTTCCTGCTCAATCACATCTATGCAGGAACGGCAATGCCCTCCGCCGCCAATTAATATTAAGGGAAGTTTAGTCATTTATTATTTCTGGCCTATAACTACTTGGAATGTTCACTACTCTTGCTTCTAACCAAGCTGCATTGTTTAAATGCCCACTTATACATTGTTGATACATTGGCAACTTGTTCATTAGTTGCCAAATGGGGCGTGTCATAACCTGGTTTGAGTTACTATATTGTAAAAACGCCTGTTGCTCTTTTTGATTGTTAAAGATGATGGTATTGAGCCAATAATTAGCGGTAGTACCATTAGCTTCTGTTACAAATTGTTCTCTGTTACGTTGAGCAAAAAATTGTTGGTATGTACTTGCAAGCTCTCGTTTATTGGCGATAAACTTACTTAACTGCTCCAATTGAGCACAGGCTAAGGCGGCATTAAGGTTAGGCATTCGATAGTTATAACCTACCCTATCATGTTTAAATTCGTAAGCATGAGGCATTTTTGCTGTAGTAGAAAGATGTTTGGCTAACTTACCTAATTGATCGTTGTTGGTAATAATCGTGCCGCCACCACCGGAGGTAATGGTTTTATTCCCGTTAAAACTAAAGATGCCTATATCGCCAAATGTACCCGTATGTTGATTACCGACATAACTGCCTAAAGATTCAGCAGCATCTTCTACCAAGGGAATATTGTATTGTTTACACAAAATAGCCAACTCCTGAATACGCAAGGGAAAACCAAATGTATGCATGGGCACGCAGGCTGCTATTCGTTGGTTAGTAGCTTTGACAAAAGTGCCTGACTCATTTGTATAAATATTATTACTAAACCATTCGGCTACAGCATTTGGTGACAAACCCATCGTGTCTTTATCTACATCAATAAAGAGAGGGTCTGCACCTGCATGCTTGATAGCATTAGCAGTTGCTGCAAAGGTCAATGGCTGTGTAATAACCAAGTCGCCGGCCTTAACCCCTGCAACTATTAGTGCCAGATGAAGAGCGACTGTTCCATTGGTTGTTGCTATAGCGTACTTAGCACCAGTAACTTCCTGAATCATTTCTTCAAACTTATTTACATAAGCACCTACTGAAGAAACAAAGGTTGATTCGATGGCTTCAAGTACATATTTTTTTTCATTGCCACCAAAGTAAGGAGCATGTAAGGGAACAAAGCCTTCAGGTTGATTAAAGGTAATTCTGATGAAATTTAGTATATCATCAAAACTATCTGTACTGTTGTTTGTATTCACAGGTTATATATATCTGCCTTGTATTGCTTTAAGTTTTCAGGGTTTTTGAACCATGTAATCGTTTCTGCCAAACCTTCACTTAAACTATATTGCTGCCGCCAATTAGTATTAGTAGAAATTTTTTCTTTTGAGCCAAACAAGCGAAATACTTCTGATTTTTCTGGCCGTAGACGAACATCGTCGGTTATAATTTTAGCTTGCGGATTAATTTGAGAAATAATTTCCTGCGCTAAATCGCCTACACTTGTTTCTGACTGTGTAGCAATATTACAGTCGTGTCCAATTAGTTTTTCTGATTTAGCTATTTCGATAAATCCACGAGCAGTATCCTTTACATATACCAAGTCTCGTGTAGGCGTAATATCGCCCAATTTAATTTCTGTTTTACCGTTTAGTAGCTGTGTAATTATTGTTGGTATAACAGCACGGGCTGATTGTCTCGGCCCAAATGTATTAAATGGCCTTACAATTGTTAAGGGTAAATCAAAGCTTCTGTAAAATGAGTCAGCTATACAATCTGCTCCAATTTTAGAAGCGGAATAAGGCGATTGTGGTTGGCGTGGATGATTTTCATCAATAGGAATGTATTGTGCAGTTCCGTATACTTCGGAAGTTGAGGTAACTAAAACACGCTCTATACCTAAGTCTTTTGCAGCCTGCACAATGTTTAAAGTCCCTTTTACATTGGTATCAATATAAGAATCTGGCGAATGATAGCTAAATGGAATCGCAATTAATGCTGCCAGGTGAAAGACCACATCAATATCTTTCATAGCGGTTCTAACTCCGTTTGGATCACGGATATCCCCTGTAAAAACTTCTATTTGCTGGAGTTTCTCTTTAGGAAATGTATCGAGCCAGCCCCAACTATTGAAAGAATTATAATAGCAAAACGCTTTTACTTTACAACCTTCAGCAATTAATGCTTCAACGAGGTGACTGCCAATAAATCCATCAGCACCTGTTATTAGCACTCTTTTATTCTCCAATTCCATACCTATTAAATTACCGTTTTCAAATACTCCCCATACCCGCTTTTTTTCAATCCTTCCGCTATTATCAATAATTGTTCATTGTTGATAAATCCATTCCTATACGCCACTTCTTCAATGCAGCCTATCTTAGTTCCCTGCCTCTTCTCTATTACACGTACAAATTCACTGGCATCACTTAAAGAATCAAATGTACCCGTATCTAACCAGGCAGTACCTCGATCCAATACCGCTACCTTGAGCTTTCCTTGACGCAGGTATTCTTTATTTACATCAGTAATTTCATATTCACCGCGTGGAGATGGTTGTAACTCCTGCGCTATTTTCACCACGCTATTATCATAGAAATATAATCCCGGTACTGCATAGTTAGATTTAGGCTGTGTCGGTTTCTCTTCAATAGATAAGGCCTGCATATTTTCATCGAAATCAACCACCCCATAGCGTTCGGGGTCGCTTACCTGGTAAGCAAATACATAACCACCTTCCACATTATTCAGACTCTTTAATTGCCGTCCCATGCCTGCACCATGAAAAATATTATCGCCTAAAACAAGTGCCACTTTATCGTCCCCAATAAATTCGGCTCCAATTACAAAGGCCTGTGCTAACCCATTTGGCACTTCCTGTATAGCATACTCAAACCTACAACCAAGCGTACTTCCATCACCCAACAATCTTTTAAAAGAAGGATTATCTTCAGGAGTAGTAATAATCAATATTTCTTTAATACCTGCCATCATTAAAGTTGAAAGCGGATAATAAATCATTGGCTTATCATAGATAGGCATTAACTGTTTACTAATGGCTTTGGTAATGGGATATAAACGTGTGCCGGAACCGCCGGCAAGAATAATGCCTTTCATTTTATTTTACAATTAATGCTGTTAGTTAAATTAGTTTGATGGGGTGTATTGTTCTTCATAATACTTCTGATAGTCACCACTCGTCACATGTTCCAACCACTCTGTATTTTCTAAATACCAATCAATAGTTTTAGCAAGGCCTTCTTCAAAAGTTACCGATGGACTCCAGCCTAATTCTTTATTAATTTTAGTAGCATCAATAGCATAACGTAAGTCATGTCCAGGGCGGTCTTTTACAAACGTAATCAGTTTAGCACTGGTCCCATGCTCACGATTTAGTTTTTCATCCATTTGATTACATAACAAGTGAACTAAATCAATATTCTGCCATTCGTTAAAACCTCCTACATTGTATTTATCGCCTTGTTTTCCTTCATGAAAAACAGTATCAATCGCACGGGCATGGTCAATAACATATAACCAATCACGGGTGTATTTACCATCTCCATAAACGGGTAGCGGTTTGTTATTAATAACATTATGTATCATCAACGGAATTAACTTTTCCGGAAAATGATTGGGACCATAGTTGTTAGAACAATTGGTTAAAACAATCGGCAACCCATATGTATCAGCATAAGCATATACAAAATGATCAGATGCTGCTTTAGAAGCAGAATAGGGGGAGTGCGGATCGTACTTTGTTTCTTCTGTAAAAAATCCTGTAGCACCTAATGCACCGTACACTTCGTCGGTAGAAACATGATGAAAACGTTTCCCCTTGTAATTGCCTTTCCACAACTCTTTAGATGCATTTAACAAGTTAACCGTACCTACTACATTTGTATACACAAAATCTAGAGGCGATGTAATGGAGCGGTCTACATGGCTTTCTGCTGCCAAATGAATAATTCCATCCGGTTGATATTTGGCAAACACTGCATTTACGGCTGTGGCATCTACAATATTTACTTTTTCAAAAACATAATTGGAGGCTTCCGCAATATCTTTCAGATTTTCTAAATTACCGGCATACGTTAACGCATCCAGATTAATTATTTTATACTCTGGGTATTTAGTTACAAATAACCTAACAACATGCGACCCAATAAAGCCAGCACCGCCAGTGATAATAATTGTTTTTGACATTATAAGAGAATGAATAATGAGTAATCAATAACAAGAAGCCTCTTGTTATAATTTTCTATTACTAATAATATATCTTTTAGTTCAAATTAAGAAACTGAGGATTTTCTTTGTACCAATGAAATGTTCTCTTCAGTCCTTCCTTCACCGTAACACCGGGATTGTACCCTAATAAGTTTTTTGCCTTATCAATATTTGCCAAACTATGTTTCACATCGCCTTTTCTATCAACACCATGAGTAGGCTTTATACTTACTTTTGCCTCTGCATTCAAACCGTCAAACAACTGCAACAATGTAGTCTGTTCTCCACAAGCGATATTGTACACCTGATTTAGCGCTTCTGCATTCTCTGTAAACAATGCCAGCACATTTGCCTGTACGGCATTATCTACAAATGTAAAATCACGACTATGTGATCCGTCTCCATTAATATGCGGTGCTTTCTTTTGTAATAACGACTGCACAAACAAGGGTATTACTGCAGCATAAGGTCCTTTCGGATTCTGAAAAGGGCCAAATATATTAAAATAGCGTAATCCTATTGAGGGAAGCCCATATACACTTGCATACACTCTTGCATACAGCTCATTCACAAACTTGGTAACAGCATACGGAGATAAAGGATTCCCTATTTTATCTTCTATCTTGGGCAGGCCGGGATGATCACCATAAGTAGAAGAACTGGCTGCATACACAATACGTTTAACATCTTTCTCTTTGGCAGCCGTAAATATATTTAACGTCCCGGTTATGTTTACATTATTAGTCGTAAGTGGATCTTGTATAGAGCGAGGTACGGAACCTAAAGCCGCCTGGTGCGATATGGCTTGTATATTATTGCAAGCTTGTAAACAGGTTTCAAAGTCACGTATATCACCTTCTATAAATTCTAACTTGGCATTATTAATAACAGTTGCCAAATTGTCTTTTGACCCCGTGCTCAAATTATCCAACACACGTATCAAACTCACTTGTTCGTTTGCTATTAATGCCTTTACTAAGTTGGAACCAACAAAACCTGCTCCTCCTGTAACGAGTATTTTCATAGTATATGCTTTTCTACTTCCTTTTCTTAAACCAATTCAAGGGATTTACTGTAGCGAACAGTTTATCCCAAAAACCTTTGGGTTTTTGCTCTTCATAATAGTACCCGCTTTTTTCTCCATATCCGTAGCCGTAGCCATATCGTCCATAGCCATAATACCCATAGCCACTTCCTTGCAATTTTACGTCGTTAACAACAATACCCATCGCCGGCAGCTTTTTTTGCATATACAACTCATCTACAAGCCCTATTTGCCGTTTAAATGTATAACCTTGCCGTACAATATATAAGGTACTGTCTGCAAATTTTCCCAATGTGATAGCATCACTAACCATCCCGACAGGTGCTGTATCAATAATAATACTATCAAAGCGGGATCGCAGCCATTGAAAAAGAGCAGCTATCTTTTCGTCTAATAACAACTCAGATGGATTTGGCGGTATAGGACCACAAGGAAGGATATACAAATTTTCCTGATCAGGTACCGGTATAATAAGATCTTCAAGATCAGCTTTACCAACCAGATAATTAGAAATTCCGGAGTGTCGCCCGAGATTAAGTGATGAAACAACCTTGGGTTTTCTTATATCAAATTCCAGTATGATAGTTTTTTTTCCTGCAATAGCCATTACAGCCCCCATATTAGTACTTATAAAAGATTTCCCCTCGCCACTGAATGACGAGGTCACCATCATTACCGGCTTATTATTATTCTTAATGACATATTGCAAATTGGAACGAATGGTTCTAAATTGCTCGGCTACCATTGTCCTGCTGGTTTTATTTACAACTAAAGTGTTGCCCGACTGCGAGTGACCGACCTCCCCTAGAATAGGGGTTGTCGTAATTTTTTCTATATCACTACGCAGTGTAACCTTATCATTAAGTATCTCTTTAAGAAAAATAATTAAAGCGGGAACAAGTAAACCTACAACCAACGCAATTATTCGAATCAGTCCGGGGTTAGGCCTTACAGGGTTTAAGGAGGGCTGTGCTTCATCCAGTATTTTTGATGTTGAGGTTGTAGAGGCTCTTGATATAGCCGCCTCTTCTCTCTTGCTTTCCAAAAGTGCATATAGCGCCATTTTAGTTGTCACCTGTCTTTCCAGCGCAATAAGATCTTTTGTTTTATAAGGTATCTCTTTCCATAATCTTTGATCTAATAAACTTCTCTTCTGCAATGTAGTAATTGCTTGTAACAAGGCCCTCTTTAAATTTTGTATATTTTCCAATATCATCAAGCGCTGTTGTTCCACGAGCGCTTCGACTGTTTTAACAGATGGATGATCTGGCAATATATTAGACTCTAATAGAGTTTGTCTGGATAGTTGTGTACTGTTAAAATTGGCAACAAGATTATTTAAAGTTGGATCATCAAGGCCTAACGAAGTGGGAACAACAACACTACTAAACTGATTTTTTTTGTCCTTTAAATAGCTTTCTATCATTTCTGCCGAGGTCAAGCGGCTTTGTTCATTTAAAATAGCTGTCTCGGCTGCCGTAAAATTTTGGAAATAATTTTCCGACTGAGCTACTTCATTAACAATGTTTTCCCGCTGTCTAAAATCAAGCACTTCTGCTTGCAGCCGATCTATTTCCCGCTGAAGTGTATCCAATCGGATATCAATAAAGCCAATCATCTGATCAGAAGAAAAATTATTCTGCTCAATGGTCATGGAATCATATTGGAACATAACAGCATTAACGATATCAGCTGCCAGATAGGGGTTATTGGCTTCCATTTGAATAGCGAGACTACTACCACTTGACCGAGGCGTAACTTGTAACCCTCCCGTATACCGGGAAACCAACGATCTCACAGGCAACCAATCTATTCTATAATTTGTTTCAGCAGATGGAGACCCTCTTTTCAACAGCTCAAATTGGCCAAAGCCGTTTTCAAAAACCTGCCCAAATGAGAAGCTCTCCTCGCTATTATCAATTTTAAATTTATCCCCGCCGATAAATGAAACCTTTAATGAAAAAGATTTTAAAGAATCATTAATAGTATGTGCTTGTATATAAAAAGGAGCTTTTCTATAGGCGTTTTCATCTTTGATTCTTCCTAACGCAGTATAGCTAAACTGAAGATTTAGCCGGTTTACAACACGGCTCATTAGAGGTTTTGACTTTAACACCTCTACTTCACTCTGAATATTGGATGCTTTATTATTGCCTAACAACAAATCCTCTACTTTATCATTACCCCCACTCTTACCCGATTGAATAGCAATTTGCAATGAGCCAGTCGAACTGTAGACTCTCGTCGAGTACCTTAGATAAAAAAAAGCTGCTAATAAAGTTATAGCTACAGATAAAACAAAGAAGGGTAAGTACCTTATATACTTAAAAAATAAGTCACGCAAGCTAAGCTTATTCAACTCATTTTTAACATCATTATTTCTCTCGTCGTTGGGAAAACTATCGTTAATATCCTGACTCATACTATTACTTAAAAATATTGTAGATCAATAGTCCTGTTGTAATGATGCCTACACCAAAAGTAACTTGCCGCATAACCTCTGCCTGCTCCATCCGCCTGATCTTGCGCTTGATTGGATCTACCACCACCACATCATTTTGTTTGAGTGAATAATATGGTGAAGCAAAGAGATTATTTGAAGTAATGTCTACCTCCCCAATCTCTCTCCTACCATCTACCTCCCGCATTACTTTTATTTTATTTCGAATAGCAAAATCAGTTGTACCTCCCGCCAACCCAATAGCTTCAAGAATTGTAACCCTCTCTCCCGGAATATTTATAGGCCCCTGTTGGTTCACCTCTCCCATGACCAACACTCTTAGATTTTGAAACCTAATCATAACTTTAGGATCTGCCAGTACAGAATCTTTTTCATTTATCCTTTTTTTAATCACATCCTCCAGTTGTGTCCTAGTCATTCCTACTACTTGTAATCGGCCAATTATCGGATAATCAATTTCCCCATTTATATCTACTAAAAAGCCGCTAGCAATTGAAGCCTCTGCTCCCATCAGCCCTTGCCCTCTTGCTGAAGGAAGATTATATATTTCATCGGATACGTCTCTATTAGTACTCGCACTATATACTCGAATCGACAACATGTCATTTTTTTGAATTGTCAATTCAGGAAAACTAACTTGTTTTACAATAGAAGAGTCGGCAACATTTTGCAGATAATTAGGTAATCGCTTTTGAATATTGCAAGAAGCAAAAAAAAGAGACCCTATCAAAATTGGAAGTAGCCGAAATAGGTTCGTTATTATATTCATAGATATGGTTTCAAAAAGTCAAAATTCCGCCGAAGTTAATTTACTTCTATCAATATGAGCTATTAATTGATAACCCAAACTCTCAATGACCACCTTCGCTATCTTTTGGCGCAGGTCAATCACTTTCCCTTCTTTATCCATCAACGGACCCGCCGTTATTCTCACCTTTTGATCAATTACTATATCAATAGGGTGCAACTCTACCTGCGGATATTCATTGAGAAAAAGTTTAATAGCTGTTATCTCTTTTTCCTTTATTAATGCCGGCTTACCTTCCTGATAAACAAAGTTGATCACACCAGGTGTCATCCTTACCGCCGTACGATCCTCATCAGTTACTTTCACAAAAACATACGACTTGAATAAAGGCTCTTCCACCACCTTCATCCTATCGCTCCACTTCCTTCTAATCTTATTGAGAGGGCAATAACTTTCCAATCCTTTTTCCATAAGAAGTTGGCTAACTTTTTTCTCCCACCGGGGCTTACTATATATGGCCAACCACTTCTTACTCAAAGTCTATTAATGCTATTTACGTAAAGCTTCGCCACGTCAGTCACAATGTCATTTTTTGCAACCAGCGGCTTTTGGAATTAGCTATAAACGGAAAAGTTCGTGAAAGATTGCTATTCCCATGCAAATATATGGGCCAAAATGGGAGTGGCAATCGACTAAAAAAAGCTTATTTTGAATGATTTACCCCCACCGGTTAATAAGTATTCGTATTTTCACGATACTATCAGTAAATCTGTCAGTAGAAAGTTTCAGTAGATTCCCGCTTATCCCACTCGCAGCACGCCCTATAATTAATATATAATATTTGCCTTATCTCTACTTGCTATTTTTCCTATTTTTATCAAAACCAATCTGCTTTGAACCAGCGCTTTTATTCCCTCGATGTTTTTCGCGGAGCCACTGTCTGCCTCATGATTTTGGTAAATAACCCCGGCTCTTGGTCGCATATTTTTGATCCGCTGGAACATGCTTCCTGGCACGGTCTCACACCTACCGATCTGGTTTTTCCTTTTTTCCTTTTTGCCGTAGGCAACGCTATGGCTTTTGTACTCCCCAGACTCGAAGCCGCAGGAAATGCGATTTTCTGGAAAAAAATCATCAAACGATCTGTTCTCATTTTCCTAATCGGACTTTTTTTAAACTGGTGGCCTTTCGTAAGCTGGCAGGAAGGCGGATTACAATTTCGCCCTTGGGTAAATCCCAATAACCCGGAAAGTGGCGTACGTATACTGGGCGTGCTACAACGTATTGCTATTTGCTATTTTTTTGCTTCCATTATTATTTATTATTTAAAAGCAAGAGGCGCTTTTCTTTTTAGTCTTATTCTGTTATTACTATACTGGCTGCTTTGCTATGCAGGCAACCCCGGCGATCCTTACAGCCTCACCGGTTGGTTTGGAACGGATATTGACAAAAAAGTTTTGGGTATTGCCCATATGTATAAAGGAGAAGGCATTCCTTTTGACCCTGAAGGTATCATGAGTACACTCCCAGCTATTGTTCAAGTAATTTTCGGTTACCTGGTGGGCGATTACATAAGAAAAAAGCCTTCTCTTACCGTAGCTCAATTTAAAAACACGCAGGATATACCGACAAGCTTTTCACTTTATCCCATGATTACGGGCTTATTTCTTACAGCCGTAGCCTTATTACTGGCAGGGTATTGCTGGGGACATGTATTCCCTATTAATAAAAAAATATGGACAAGCTCTTATACGCTATATACTACCGGGCTTGCTGTGGCTATTATTGCCACTATGATCTATGCCATAGAAATAAAGGGAACCAAAAACTGGCTCACCCGCTTTTTTGATGTGTTTGGTAAAAATGCCTTGTTTGTTTTTTCGCTAAGCGCTTTTCTTCCAAAAGGATTAAACCTCATTCGCTTTGCCGATGGCACTACTCCCTGGAACTGGTTATACAAGAAAGTATGGATACATGTGCTTCCTAGTATTCCTGAAGTAGGTTCACTGTTGTACGCATTAAGTGTTATTGCCTTTATGTGGTTTATCTGCTGGTGGATGGATAAAAAGAAAATTTATATCAAAGTATAAGTTCTTAACATTCTCTTATCGTTTGTCGTATTTTTTTGCTGTGTAATCGTTAAGTGTTTTTCATCTACAGGTTATAAATATATAAAGATGAAAAAAAAAGTATTCTTAGCCCTTATCGCTATCACATTTACTCTGGTTGGCTATAGTCGCTTATCGTTTTCTAAAAGTTCATTGTTTCAAAATAAATGGCAGCTACAACAAATTAATGGCAAAGACTCTTCTCTCAAAGTATCTACTAAAGCTTTTATACAATTTGACAACATGCAAAACAGGGTTAGTGGCAATGGTAGTTGTAATGTTTTTGGCGGTAGCTTATCCATAACGGACAACGCTATCTCTATGCAACAACTTTTCTCTACTAAAATGTATTGTGAAAATGTAAAGTCGATTGAAGATTTGTTTTTGGAATCACTCAGTCGGGTTAATAGCTATACAATAAAAGACAACATACTCTATTTATCGGCAGACGATGAAGTACTATTGATTTTTTCAGCTGCCACAAAACAAGAAGGAGCCATTTAAGCTCCTTCTTACAAATTGAAAGTTATTCTCCCATCACATCCGTCATTTGTTTCTTACCCCAGGTCTTATGTTTGGCACCATCCATTTTTACAATTTTGGGTGTAAACCTTCCTACTACATCTACCAATGATTGCTGCGATTGCATCACCACGTGAATGTCTTTGTAGGCAAAGGGCGACTCATCTAACCCGCCTCCCAATAACTTGATTCCAATTTTTTTCAGCTCGTCTTTAAACTGCTTATCTGTAACGGAAGCCATAGCTCTGCTTCTGCTCATTTTACGTCCTGCCCCATGCGATGCAGAATTGACCGCTGCTGCTTCTCCCTTACCTTTCACAATAAACCCATCCGCCGTCATAGAACCCGGAATAATTCCCAATACATCTTTACCCGCCGGTGTTGCACCTTTACGATGTACAATTACTTCTTTCCCTTCCAGCATTTCTTTCCAGGCAAAGTTGTGGTGATTTTCTACCATCTTCATCGGCTTTCTTCCTAATTGCTTCGCAATTTTTGTATGAATGATATGGTGACAAGCCGAGGCATAATCGCCGGCAAGATTCATTGCCACCCAATACTCTATACCTTCTTCTTCATCTAATGTTAACCACGCCAGGTTTTTTGCTTCTTGCGGCAACTTCCGTTTACTAATAGCCAGCTTTGTATAGTGATTAGCAATGTTGGCTCCCAAAGCACGGCTTCCACTATGCGTCAAGAAGCCTACATATATACCGGCTTCTATACCCAATACTTCATCTTTTTCTGCAATTTCAACAACACCAAATTCTGCAAAATGGTTTCCCGAACCAGAAGATCCTAACTGCTTCCAGGCACGTCCATGTATGTTTTTGAGTAAAGGTAATTGAAGAAACAACTCGTTTTCCATAATCTCGTGATTGGCCGCACGATCAAATTGCGCTCCGCTTCCAAACAAGGTAGCTTCTCCCAACTCTCGTACAAAAAATGCTTCCCGATCAATAAGCTCTTTCGGGTTGATATCAAACACACTTAGACACATACGACAACCGATATCCACACCTACTCCATAGGGAATAACGGCATTTTCTGTTGCCAATACACCTCCAATAGGCAAGCCATAACCACTGTGTGCATCGGGCATTAACGCTCCGGCAACACTTATCGGTAACTTTGCCGCCATATACATTTGATGCATGGCTCCTTCTTCAATATGCTCCTGCCCAAATACATTAAACGCTATACCCGTTTTATTCAAAGACACTTCAGCACCATCTACCTTTTCTTTGGGCAATAATTGCTCAGCGATTAACGCCAGTACGGCATCCCCTTTATATTCGATTGGGCTGGCCAATACTTTCTTTAGCAATTCCATCACATCTTCCTTTGCGTGATGCTTGTAATTTTTCTGCATCACATTCATTGTTATACTTATCACAGGTCCTTCGGGAAATCCGATAGCCCTTAATTCTTTTCCTGTTATTTTTAACTTGCTCATGATTTTTGTTTTTCTCACAAAGAGTCTTGCGTTCCTTTGTGATTTTGTTTTGCTCAATAACATTACCAACTGTACAAGTGTGCGACCACTGCTGGTAACATAATTAAAAAACATCCGGCACCCGTTAAGCTCCGGATGTATATTTATTTTTGTGGTGTAAAGATCTGCTTTAGCTGCTCTACTAATACACCATTACCACTGACGGTGATTTGACCAATTTTGTCGGCAATCTTCTCCACATATTCCATCTCTTTCAGTTTCCACAACATCGTGTTTTCTTCCATCAGCTTCGCAGTGTTTAGCAAGCTACGTGTACTCGCAGTTTCTTCCCGACGCATAATGACATTGGCTTGTGCTTTTTTCTCCGCAATCAATACCTGATTCATAATGTCTTTTACATCGCCTGGTAAAATGATATCACG